>DATHGV010000330.1:0-9156 GCA_035490135.1 Candidatus Methylomirabilota bacterium | reverse complement strand
TTGAGCTCCCACAAATCCCACTTCGCGGTGGCAATATACGCGCTGTCCGTATTCAAGTGCTGCAAGGACAGCGCCGCAACCTCCGCAGGCCCGTAACCCTGGCCGCGCAGGTCCCATGAAGCTAAGGGAGTCTCCGTCGCGTCTACCGGTTGGACGGTTAATTCCGCGAAAGTATTCATGGAAGCGGAAAGCGGAGCGCTGGCCAGAAAGCGGGCGAACTCAGCAATCATCAGTTCTTCGGAGAAATCGCGCGTCCAGACGCGCAGATATGCACGATTAGCCATGTATGGAGGAACTTCTCCATTATACCGGGGACGCGCATACCATGCGAATGCGCGTTGAGCTGAGGCGAATGGGTAGCAGACCTACAGTGGTGGGCTCGCCAACTCCGAAACAACTGAAGCAAAACTAGCTCGTTTAGCTGCTGGTCGTCGCTGAACGCGAACGGCTATTAGGGTCGGTGGGTAAGGTCAAGTTTCGCGCAATCTGCTGCAAGCGTTCCTGCAAAGTTTCCCCGATGTTCTCAAACACCTGCGTGCAGGTCTCGCGCAATTTTTCTTCTGCGTTCGCCGAAATATCGGCCACGATTTCGCGCGATTGATGGTCCAGCGCGGTCACGGTGGCCAGCATCCACTGATTGGAGACATTTTCGAGCCGCGTGCGGTGTTGTTCCGTAGCTTGATCGCTGATCTTGGCGTACACGTTACGCAGGTCGCTTTGATGCCGGTCGGTCATCATTTTCCAGGAATCAATGAGCGGCGAGAAGCTGGCCTCGACTCTCTCATTGGCATTCTGCACGCCAGATTCCAAGGCCTTCTCCATGGCCTCCTGGAAACGCCGCAGAAACTCGGCCTGCTCCGACGTAATTTTGTGCGATAACTCCCTCTGCGCTGTGTCGAGTTCGGCGCGAGCTTGCTCCACGCTTCTATGCAATTCCTCGCCGAATCCCTGCAGCTCATGCCTTCCGGTGCGCTGAACCTCATCCGTAAACGCTGCGGCCGTAGTGTCCGATGCCTCGGCAAATAACGTTCGCGCGCGCTCAAAAGCGTCTCGTACGGTGTCTTCCATCTGCGACTGAGTATGCCCCACAAAGTTGCGGCTGGAATTATCCAATTCGCTGGTGAACGCGCTGGACAGCTCGCCCGCCTTTTCTCGCAATTGCGAACCGGCCTGCTCCACGGCTTTGTCGGTCACGTTCTGGATATGCGTTTGAGCTTTCTTCTCATACCACTCCGCGGATTTGAAAACATCCTGGATGGCTTGATGCTTGATGTCACTGAGCTTTTCTTCCATTTCCGCGATGTTGCGACTGGCAACCGAGCGCGCGGTCTCATCCAGCAATTGTTCCGCGCCGCCGAGATTATCCTTGAATCTGGAAAGCGACTCTGCAAAGGCCTCGTCCGCCGCCGTCCTGATGCGATCCTGCTGCATGGAAATGGCCGCATCCAGCAGCGCGCGTCCGCCGGCCAAGCGGTGAAGGGATTCCTCCGTGTTTTGCACGTGCGGCGCGACCATCCCTGAAATGCGCTGCTCAAATTCGCCCGCCGCGCGATTGCTGGCTTCCTCAAAGGCTATTCGCAACCTGGAAGTTACGTCTTCGAACAACGATTCCGACCGGCGATGCAGTTCATTTCTATGCAAACTCAGCACGTCATCCAGTTGCGTGTGAAATCCCACCAGCGCCTGTTCGTGCAAAACTCCCAGCCGGTTCGAAAAATTCTCGAGAGTCGTCGTAGATTCATTGGCTCGGGCCAATCCAAATTCCAGCCGCTCCGCGGATTCTTGCAGCGACTGACGCAGCCCGGTCAGCCGTTGTTCCACGTCGCCAACGACGCGACTCTGCGCCGAATGTAGCGAGGCTTCTAGACTGGCCTGCCAAAGCGCCTTGGCCATTTCCATTTCTCGTGCTACATGCGCGTCGACATCGAGCCGCGCGGTGGAAAGGTTCAACGCCACCTGCTGTTGCACTTCCTCCGCCGCCAAACGCAAAGTCTGCCAGTGCAGCTCCAGCGTTTCCTGGCGCAAACGCTCCGACTCCTCCACTGCTCGCGCCGCTGCCGCCATGATTTTTGATTCTGTGTTGGCCGCCTGCGCTTTCAGCCGCACAATCGCTTCCTCGCGGACGCGCGCGGCCTCTTCCATAGTGCGAGCCGCGGCGTCGGCGCGCTCCATGATATGGGCTTCGGTTTCTTCGGCCTGAATTGCCAGATTTACGCTGGTTTCCTCACGCAACTGCGCCGCTTCCAGTTGTGCTCGCCCCACCGCCTCGGCCTCTGCCTGTAACCGCGACTCCACCTCGGCGGCTTGCGATTTCAATCGCGTAGCAATCTCTTCCGCTTCCTTGAACAAAGTCACTACAACTTCGCTGCTATTCTTTAACTGCTCCACATGCTGTTCGCGCTGCGCTTGGCCATCTCGCTCAAGCTGTGAACTCAGCTCGCTCCTGGTCTGCTCCAGTTGCGGTGTCAGCCAATTCGTAAATTCGTGGCGCGCCGATTCCGCAGCCGCGGCGCCGGCAGCCTGAGCCTGTTTCTCGGTTTCTGGTTGAATTTTTTCCACCAGATGCGAGGCTTCCTGGGCCACCGCATTGGTGGCTGCTTCTCGCGCTGCCGCCTGGATTTGTTGCTTGGCATCGGCCACCAGTCGCGCCAGTTGCCGTGCCAGCTGTAGTGAAGCGTCGGTGGTGCTTACCGGGGAAGGGAAGGCCCGCAAATTATCGTTCACGTGCGCCGCCGTATTCTCATAATCATTGTGAGCTTCCACTTCGTGCTCCATCTCGTTTGCTGGCGGCTCGGATGCCGCACCCACCTGATGCTGCTGCGTTTCCACGTTTGGAAATGCGAACCAATCTTCGGGAGGGAATGCGATGCCCCATACGTTGCCCGGGGTTTCCAATTCGAGCGCTACTTGAAAAAGTTGCCGCACCGTTCGCGGCCGTTGAATCCAAGCTACGCGACCACGCACCACCCGGGGCGGCTGCCCAGAATCCGGATGCGGAATCTCCAGCTTCACCCACATATTTTTCAAAACATAATGTTTGGATTGATAGCGGCATCCGTGGCAATTAATGATCAGGGTCGAGGTGTGCTCCGTAAAAGGGCGTCCGATGGCATCCACGCCGGTGACCGCTACGGGTACGGCCTGCACGATGCGCGTGCTGCGACGCTTCTTCAGATCCGGGTTGTAATGCGCCACCGCGCTTGGTGACATTTCTGTAGTTCCTTCGTTTGTATTACTTGTATTGATGCTCGTTTCGTCCATCACTCGTCTTACGCCCTCACGTCCTCGGGTCTCTGGTAACTTTCGAATCGCCGCCGGTTCCACCCGCTGTCGACTTTTGCGACGCAGCAAGTCCATCCACTTTACAATGGTCGGCCAACGCACAAAACCATCAAAATAAAGCACATACGTAGATCCGCGGCGATCCTACCGCCGGAATCTTACTGCCCAAATTGGCAAGCCGGTCCAAAAATGACATGTAGTGCGCCGGGGTCGGGATAGCGCACCTCCTTGCCGGGGGACTCCGCAGAATCCAGACTCTATACTCAAACGTGATCTTTGACTAGACAGTCCCACCAGTACTAATTTTTGGTCGTAAAGTCCTACCAGTACTACCTTTGGCGCCAACTGAGTTTCCGTTCCGCGTTATTAGAGCTCGCGTCTTCCTTCCATCGCTTTCAACATCGTTACTTCGTCCGCGTATTCCAAATCAGCTCCCACGGGGATGCCCACGCCGATCCGGGTGACCTTGACTCCCAGAGGCTTCAGCAATTTGGATATGTACACCGCGGTAGCCTCGCCTTCAGCGGTGGGGTTCGTAGCCACAATAATCTCTTCGATGCCTCCGCCCTTCAGTCGTTCGATGAGCGATTTGATTTTCAATTGTTCCGGTCCGCGGCCTGACAGCGGCGACAACGCCCCGCCCAAAACGTGATACATCCCGGAATACATTCGCGTTTTCTCAATGGCCATGATGTTGTGCGCTTCTTCCACCACGCAGATGGTGCGATGATTTCGCGTCGGTCCCACGCAATAAAGACAGGGATCAGTGTCCGTAATGTTGTGGCACGTGGAACACTCGCGGATTTTTTCCTTGGCATCGCGAATGGCGTCCGCCAACGCCAAAGCGTTCTCCGGCGAACTTCGCAGAAGGTGAAAAGCCAATCTTTGGGCTGTTTTCTGGCCGATTCCCGGAAGATGCTTTAATTCATCGATCAGTCGTTCCACAGGCGCGGCAAAATCAGGCATCCCTGATGTGTAGCACACGCCGCGATTAGGAGCAAACCGCCGCGCCAATGGTTTCTCGGAAAATTAAGTCGGAAGTCGATTTGTAGCGGAAATCTTAAAACAAGCCGGGAATCTTCAGTCCTGACAACCCCGGAACGTTGCCCGCAATATTTTTCATCTGGCTGGCCAGTTCCTCGTCCACTCGCCGGGACGCTTCATTCACCGCTGCGCGCACCAGGTCCTGCAACATTTCTTGGTCCTTGCCCGCAAAAATTTCCGGCTCAATGCGAATCTCCACAATTTGCTTCTGGCCGTTCATCTTGACGTTGACCATGCCTCCGCCCGCGGAAGCTTCTACGTTTACGGAATTAACTTGCCGCTGCAGATCGTCCTGCAGCTGCCGGAACTTCGAAAGCATCTGTTGGAGAGCGTTGACTTCCATCAGCTTCATTCCCCTTGCGCCCGTCGCACTTCGGAGATCTTGCCGCCGAAGCGCTGCAGTATCGAACGCACCATCGGATCGCGTTCAAACTTGGCCCGCAATTCCTGTTGCTCCGAACCCGCGCGCGGAGCCGGCTCCGGACTCGTACTGGCTGCAAGTTTAGCACACACGCGTATCGCGCGACCCAGCACGTTGCTCGAAATGCTACGAAGCTTTTCCAAAGAGTCGCGTCCCTCCAGCATCTCGGCGAAAGATTTTTTCCCCGTGGGGAAATAAAGCTTCAGTTCCACGCCTGCAAGTTCCCAAACCGTGGCATGTTCCAGCAATTCGCCCAGGAATTTTTGTTGTTGTTGCACCGCAGCTTTAATTTGCGCCACTTGCTCTGCAGTGATTCCTTCGTACTGCAAACCATTCTCGGCGTGCTGATTCGCGGTAACGGCCATTCCGCCGTTTTCGCTGGACAACTTTTCTGCTTCGCGTTCTTGTGGGCTGAAAGCGCCATTCGGACGCGAAGCGATGGGCTCCGCCTTCGGTGCGGAGACTGAATCGGAAGTCGAGGCATTCGAATCTCTAAAACCGGTGGGGGCCGCGGCAGGCGGGGTCACGGTCGCAGCATTATTCAGTGGCACCGCAATGTCCGTCGGTGCGAAAGCCCCGAACTTATTCTCAGCGGTTTTGTATGTCGCGTTCGAAGGTGAGCCTATCGTAGGCCTGACCGACATTGCGGAGATATCTTTTACTGAAGGACTCGCGCTCGTCCCAGCCCCCGTCGCAGACGCGCTAGCCGCGCGTCGCGCAGGAATTGGTGATCCACTTCCAACTCCGCCAGTTCCGCTTTTGATTTCCGTCAGCAATTCTTCCAGGGGCGCCAGCCGCGCCGCATTGATCAAACGCAACAGCCCCATCTCCAAATGCACTCGCGGGTCCGGCTTGCGCCGCAGGTCATCATCGGTCTGCAACAAAATCTGAAAAAATCGCGTCAAATCCTCTTCGCTAAAGAGTGCCGCGGCTTCCGCCAGCGCGGGACGCTGGTCCGCCGTGGCCGCAATCAGATCCGAGTCCGCCCCGCACACTTTGGCAATCAGCAGATTGCGCAAGTGGCGAATCGCTTCACGGCAAAAATGTTGCAGGTTGCGGCCTTCCTTTTGAAATGTGTGGATCAGCCCCAGAGCCCGGTCGGCCGAGCCTTCCGCAATGGCACTCACCAGCGTGGCCAGCGCGTCGTCGGGAACCACGCCTAGAAGCTCCCGCACCGCATCATTCGTAATGACTTCTCCGCAGTACGCGCGCGCCTGCTCCAGCAGCGACAGCGCATCGCGCATGCTGCCTTCCGCCATGCGCGAAATGACCGCCAGAGCCCCCGCATCGATCTTCAGATTTTCCTTCTGCGCGATTTCTTCCAGGCGCGCGGTGATTTCCCCAAACGTCAGCGCGCGAAAATGAAAATGCTGCGAGCGCGACCGGATGGTATCCACCAGGTCTTCCGGTTGGGTGGTGGCCATCACAAAAATTACCCGGTCAGGAGGTTCTTCGAGGGTTTTCAGCAGCGCGTTCGAAGCCTCGCCCGTGAGCATGTGGGCCTCGTCCAGAATCACCACTTTGCTTCGCGAAGACGCCGGCGCGTAGCGCACCATTTCGCGCAATTCACGAATCTGATCGATGCCCCGGTTGGAGGCCGCGTCAATCTCAATCACATCCAGGGAAGTCCCCGCGGCAATTTCGCGGCACGAATCGCATTCGCCGCAGGGCGTCGCAGTTGGCCCATGCACACAGTTCAGCGCTTTGGCAAGAATGCGTGCCGCCGTGGTTTTGCCGACACCCCGCGCGCCGGAAAAAATGTACGCGTGCGCCACGCGATCGTTCTTGATGGCGTTCGCGAGCGTTTCCGTCACGTGTTCCTGTCCAACAAGATCGCTAAATTTCTGCGGGCGCCACTTGCGGGCTATAACCTGGTAGCTCATTTGCGGGAATCACTCCAGCTGTGGGAACAGCACGCGCCACTTAACTTGCAAAACTTGAAAAGAGGAACTTCGGGTGATCTGCGGCACAAGAGGCGTTCCCGGTACCGTTGCTCCCTTCCGGGCCTGGCGGGGTTCGCGGGACCTCGTTGCACAGAGCCCGAAGTTCCACGTTTCAACAGTCGCAAAATTTTTTGCGTCTGCTGAACAAAAGTCTAGCACAGCCGCGTGAGTGCAGCCAGATTGTCTGCACTCGACACTATTTGTTTTCAAACAAAAAATATCAGTCGGAAGCTTTGGCAGCCTTGCTTGGGTCGTCGGCTGGATTCACGTAATTTATTTTGAATGGCCCGACGCCGTGAACCTGCACCAGTGCGCCGTCTTTGGTCCCCGCGAAGTGATGCATGCCTCGGGGCATAAGAACATACGTTCCCGCCGGAAGAGACATCATCTTCGCCTCATCATACGAATCGCCCATGCCCGCCATAAACGTTCCCGATATCACGGTTACATTCTCGTCGACAGGATGCCAGTGCGCAGGAATTTTCCCTCCGGCGGCGAACCGCAATTGAAAAACACACGGCGCTCCAGGCTTGTCGCAATTGCCATGCACAGGCCCGTATTCGATGCCCGGCGCGAATTGCACCCATTTGATTTTGTCCGGCGTTCCGATGAACGGTTCCGGTGGGGCAGATTTCGTAGTTGCCGGTGTTTCCGCTTTGTTTTGCGCGGATTTGCCCGGCGCCGCTTTTTTGGCGGTATCCTGAGCTTTTGCTAAAGCCATACCCAGAACTGCGCACATCACCAAGGTCAATACCTTTGAAATAGGGTTGAGCATGAGCCCTCCGGCAAACGAGAATTGGCGGCACGATATCACACCCCCTGGCTTAGCGTAAATATTTTGGCCAAACCGAAGTCGGGAGCTCGCGAAGGTGCATCCTCGCATAGCACGAATTGTGTCCAGTTGTACAACACATCAGTAGAACATCGTATTTTCGCTCGTCGCCCGCGCAGTACACTACACGCGGATGGAGTTCCTCCCCATCCGCCCCGCGTTTGCTTCCACGAACGCCGGGTCCGCGGCGCCAGCGGAAACTTTCCGGCAAAGCCGGAATCGCCCCACGACACGGGGTCGTCCCACGCTCATCGTGTGGGCAGGAGGAAATTCATGAAACCTTTGCTGTCCGCAGTTGTGGCTGGTGCGCTGCTTTTCACCACCGCACCGGTCTCCTATTCCGAGCCACGCCCGGAGCCGCTCAAAGTCGCTCCCGGTACGGAAGTGCGCCTGCACATCGTCGGCACCATCGGTACCGCCGCTTCGCGTAACGGTGACGCCTTCGTCGCCGTGCTTTCCGAGCCCGTCTTCATCGGCAACACGTTGCTGATTCCCGCTGGTACGCGCGTCCACGGCACCATCGGCACGGTGGCGCCGGCGCGCCGCTTTTCCGTTTTTCGTGGCCAAGCCTACATGGACTTGAATTTCCGCAGCCTTGAAATCGATAGCCGGCTGATTCCCGTGCACATGAGCATCCTCGAAATCGAACGCCCCGGTGGTGACCGCGACGCCCCGCGCCGCCACGACGTAAAAATAGATGAAGGCCAGATCATCGAGGAAAAACATGACTACCGAGGCGATGTGTTGGGAGCTTCCATAGGGACGGGCGGCGGCGCCCTCGTCGGTTTGATTTTTAGCAACGTCGCCAGAGGATTCGGCTTCGGTATAGCGGGAAGCGCTGTCTACATCGTGGCGCGCAAAGGAAAGGAACTAAATCTGCCAGCCGGAACAGGCATGCTCGTCAGCATCGATGACACGGTGACTTTGCCGGGCACCGTAACGCCAACCCCGACGCCCGCGGCTCCGGCCGTCCAGTAACGATCGGATCGCCAAGATACCGGAAATAAAAAGACTCCGTATCCGCCAAAAATTTTGGCGTAGCGGCGTGCTGCGTTTTTACTCCTCATGCCCTGGGCATACGCAACGCTTTTTTCAATGATCGGAGGAATCGAAAAGCTTATCCAGTTCCGACGTCAACAGCGCACCAAATCAAACGGGCGCCGCTCCTGCCGCAGCCGCTCCGCGCAGCTTTACCTGCAAACCCAGTTCGGCCTGATCCCGTTTCAGGTAACGGTACAAACTCGTGCGCCCGATGCCCAACACTCGCGCAGCCCTTAAGCGGTTCCCCATGCACATCGCCAGCACCCGTTGAATATGCACCTTGCGAACTTCGTCCAGCGAAAGCGGCCGCCACTCTGCGCCTTCCGCTGTATGCTTCCCGCGGTGTTGAAGATTTTCCGGCAAATCCGCTAGGTCGATGAAGTTCTCCTGTGGTGGTAATCGACGCGCTGGAGATTACATTCTCAAGTTCGCGCACATTGCCCGGCCAGGGATGCACCAGCAGCGGAATATCCTCGAGCCGCTCGGTCAGCGAAGGCACGCGAATTTGAATGGAGCTCAAGCGGTAAAACAGGTCTTCCCGGAACCGTCCCGCCAGCGCCTCCCCGCGCAGGTCCCGATTGGTGGCGGCAATC
>DATHGV010000329.1:0-5171 GCA_035490135.1 Candidatus Methylomirabilota bacterium | reverse complement strand
CCGATGGTGTTGAGAATAAGTGCCGCAAAACCGTTGGCCGTGTTGTAGCTGCCGGTGGTGTTGTTAAGGAGCACCTCATGACCGATGGCCGTGTTTAAGCTGCCGGTGGTGTTGCTAAGGAGCGCGTGTTCACCGATGGCCACGTTCTCCTGGCCGGTGGTGTTGGAATAAAGCGCGAAGCTTCCGATGGCCGTGTTCCCCGAGCCGGTGATGTTGAAAATGAGCGCTTGGTTACCCAGGAACGTGTTGTTGCCAACGTCGCAGCCTTGGTGACAAACCGCTCGCGCTTGCGGCGAAAACGCAAACCATGCGAGCGCGAACGGGAGGAGAAGGAAACCGCGTATAATCCAGATTGGCTGGACACGCGGTAAACCGAGTCGCAAGGGCGACCAGCCGATTGATTTTGTTAAGCGTAGAGTTGTCATATTTTTTGTTGTCATTTTTTGTTGGGGATTGGATTGTTGAACTGCATTAACCGCAATCCAGTTCCGCGCGAAACTAGGAACCATCCCCACAAGGCGCTTTGAATAGCGGCCTCACTTCGGCTGATTCGGGGCTCCAGTTGGATCTGGAGATCGCGCTAAGCGGCGGTCCCAGCGTAGGTCCAGCCCCATGGGCTTCTTCAGCCCGGCCGAAGATGCGTTAAAAACGTCGGATGACGTAATCAAGGACGCTTTTACCATCATCGCGGCAATCTGTCGAGCTTTATGTTCGCCCTTCGGAATCGACGGCTGAGACCCAGCCCCAAGCTCCAGCCGCGTTTCTTCAGATTGTCGGTTATCCGATGGTCAGCGTGTTTGCGACGCGTTTGAACTGCTTTCCTATGTATGCAGAAAAAGCCGATGACGCCGCGCTGACACTCCCGATCTCGCCTCCGCTGTGGAAGTCATGGGCACCATGAAGGGTGATATTCTCGGGCGGCTTCCCGCCGAGGAAGAATAGCGTAACCCACAGCTGGGCGGTGTTCTGCTCCGTCGTTCCGCAGCTCACCCGCTTCACGCTGGAGTAGTTGGCGACGTGCTTGTGATTCTCCAGCACTTTGCCGCCTTCAATCTGCCAGCGCATGCCGGGATCGTCTACGTTGTTCAGGCAATCTCGATGCAAGGTGTACGTAAGGGTTGGACACAGAGGTGTTTCAAACGTCAGGTGGAACGGTGCTGTCAGCCCGCCGCCGCCGTTAGGAACGAAGAAATCCATGAATGTCCCGGTTGGATAATTGAAGCGCATCACATTGGCACCGTTCTGAGTGGCGACGTAGAGGTTGTTGTCGGGACCAAACGTGATTCCGTACGGGACATTGAGGTCGCTGCCGGTGTTGGCGAAGAAGTCGATGAACGCGCCCGTCGTCGGGTTGTAGCGTCGAACGCCAAAATTCCCTCCGAACGTGCCGCCAGAGATATAGAGATTGCCGTCTGGCCCAAACGCCATGGCCGATGGCGTATAGAGACCGCCGGCGCCGATCGGACTGCCAGCGGGCATCAGTAGGCCGAACGATGTCATGGTCGTGAGATCGAATGTCTCAACGGTGGCGGCGTTGTAGTAGAGCACGTAAAGGCGGTTGTTCGCAGGGTTGACCTTCACGTCCCGCGGGCTGGGGTTGGCGAACGAGGGTACGAATTTGCCGGTGTTCACACCCGTGGCGGCGTCGAAGCGCTGGACGCCTTGAGGTGGACTCGAGTTAGTTACGTAGAGCATGCCCTGGTGGATGGTCATGCCCTCAGGACGTGCGATGTTGGTTGACGCAAACACGTCGATGAACGCGCCGGTGGCGCGGTCGTAGCGCTTCACCTGGTTGGTCGAGCCATCCGAGACGAGAAGGTTGCCGTCGAGACCGATAACGAGGCCGAGCGGATCGCCTAGGGCGCCGCCGGACGCGGCCACCTTGACAAAGGCGCCGGTTGTCTCGTCGTACTCGCGAACGGTTTGGTTGAGTTGGCTGGTGACGAGCAGGGCCTGCGACATGTAAGAAGAATAAGAGACGTTTTTCCGACGAGCAACGGTTTTTCTCCAGACCAGCGTGCAAGCTAATTCAGCGATTCGATGAGTGTGGTGGGGAATCTTATTTAGAAAACAGATCCTAATTGTAGGTGTCCCTCATCTGCTTGCAGCAATTTTTCTACGGTCGTTTTCTACGGTCTGAGGATTTTTTCCTGCAAACCTGCGCAATTCTGCGTAACGCGCTGCGAATGCTGGGCTGCAGAAATGACCCCATCTCTTCATTCGGAAAGCGGTTCGTTGTCCGTGCGGATGAAAAAACTGACTGCGTTTCTCGAACTTGAAGCGACGATTGGCGCTTGCCGCGAATTTGTCTTGACTGGCCGGCGGAATTTTTGCCAGACTGGGCGTCGTTATGCGGATCTCGAATCAGGCGGAGGACATTCCCCCGCTGCGTTCTTCGTCTCTTCCGGACCCGCAATTCCACAGCGAATTAACTCAGCGGGGAAAAGAAAGGGGAAATCGTGAAATCAAAGCCGACAAAAGCCATAAATCTGCCCAAGCTGTACGGAGCTACACGGAAGGAAGCGCGATATCTTCTGCGGAGCAAGTTTCGAGCTCTCGCAAACCGACACAGGTTAGCTGATGCAGGGGTCGGTAAGGCAGCGACGGCGGCCAGCGCGGCTCTTCGTCGAGTGCTCGGACGTGATAAAAAATACGAGGCCACAATTAAATCCCTTGTTGCTGCGTCAAGTAAAGAAGTGCTTGAGCTGGAGCGCACTGAGGCAAAGCTTGGAGGGGCGCTTTCTCGGGAGATGGCGCTCGGTTTGTTGTCCGGGAGCGGCATCCGTGACATCGGAGGCTCAATAGGCGGCGTCGTCGGAGTGACAATGGCCGCAGCGAAGGACACTAGGACGGATCTGCGGGCTCCTCCGTATAACGACGTTTGGACGGATGCCGAAGGGGGAAGGCATCAACAACAGATAGTGTTCTCTAATAAGAGCACCGGCCGATTCGGATTTGGTTACACTATCGGCAAGGAAGGCGGCTCAGCCTATTGTGGAGCCGGGGTAGAGGTGCTATTCATGCGCGACGCCCCTGGGTTTCCCCCCGGTCAGGGTCCAGCAGGCTTGGCGCAGATACGTACTTTTACGCCCTATGGATATATCTGGCGTGATTTGTCTTATTTGGGACCCGCCCATCAGCACGCTGGCTTTGGTGTGCTGGTATGGAGCAGATCGCTTAACGGCGGGCCGACCCGCACAGACCAGGATCACGAGTACTGGATTTGGCAAGATGGGACCTCGTGGTATGAGGAGCACACGAATCCGAGCCACCCCAACCAAGACTTCGACAATGCACTACTGTTTGGTGATCAAGCGCCGTACTTTCCAATCAATCCAGGCCGGATCTACGGCGCGTGGATTTGGTGCTTTGGTAGCGGGGATGCCCACGGAGCTGATGTTACGTCGGCGGGATTTGCTCAGGCCCTGATCGACGCGACGGCGAGATGGATCGTTATTGGTCAGCAGTAGCAGGTTAAACCGGCAAAAACAGCAAAATTATTGTTGCAAATACAAATCACAACCATGACTCTAGTTGCATGCGTGACAAATGTGACCCACAGTTTAGGAGGTAAATATAATGGCATTACAGGCAATTTTTGCGAATTGGGCGTGGGCGTATGGAGGCGACAGCGGGGCCATTTCCATCATGGAGTTTAGCTTCCCTCCGTCCAAAGTCATAGTGCATTCGACGCTCTCTATGGCCAGTGGAGGAGGACTGTGTGTTGTCGGCATTTCGCATTACCGAACCCGACCAAACCCCAACGGCCCCGATCAACCGATCGATTTTAACTGGGACCCGAACTTTGGATTTCCCCCAATTATTTTTGATCAGCATTTCACTTATGCAAAAGCGGAACTCACTGTCGGAGCCCACCAGCAGGGTGTGGCAACGGTGACCATTTCATTTTTCGACTAGGAGCAGCCAAAATGATTTATACGTACGGTGGAACTATTCAACCCGAGAGCGTTGAAACCTATGTGGTTTATGATGCAGAGCTTGGTGACATACACCACGTTCACGAATTTATCACTTTCAAAGGCGGTGCAAAGATTAGTGATCACGAAGCAGAGTCGCGCGTGCTTTCAGCTGGCAAAGCCCGCTTGCCGTATGCTGACAATCTAAAAGTGCTGCGCGTTCCTCAAGGCGCTCGCCAACCCGGAATCATTTATTCAGTGGACGTGAAAGCCCTCTGTCTTGTTCCCAAGGGACGCCCATGACCGGCGTAAGCCTAATTTGACCCCTTCTTTCCCCTCTGACCCCTTCTTTCTCCTCGCGGGAACTTTTTTCCTGTCTTGGCAAGGGACAATCTCCACCGTCGGCTCGACAAGGCGGTAATCTTTGATCGGTGGTCAGTGAATCGATCCGTCCCAGCGGCTATTTTTTCCTAAAGCCGCTGGGACGAACATTGAAACGACTTGCGACTGTTTCACAGGATCGCGCTAGAATCCTTTTTTGATTGCCGGACGGCAAATGACGCGGCCATAATATCATCGAGATTTTTCCGCACGCTTTAAGATGATTCGATGAAGATATTTTTGAGTACGCTGTTTGCGATTCTCGTAGCTGCAATCATCATTTGGTTTGTTGTTTCGGCTCACAATGCGCGCGTCGCCGTAACTTCTGCGATGCAACGTGAGGAGCTGCGCAAAATCATCCTGGCACGCGAGCTTCAGCACGCGAATGCGGAATGGAAGGAACAAATGGGCAGAGACCCTCAATTTGATCCGAGGGCCAAGAAAATTCGCGCTCGGTTACGCGAAATCAAGGAAGCAAGCGACGCCGGAAAGCCGATTCCACCTAATCCGTGGCAAACGCCGGAAACACCTGCGACGACGCAAAGCGATTCATCGTCCCCGCGCCCATGAAAAGCTGACGGCTTTTGTGGAAGTTGAATCTCTGATTGGTGCTTTCTTCTTTGCTTGTGGCCATCAGACTCTCACCCCGCTTTCCTGAACACTTTGCGCGGGCGGACTTCGTAAACGTGGTGTGAGCTAGTCATCGCGGGGCCTGTTCATATCACTTTGTCATTGCCGTGTGGAGAGCAAAAGAGGCAGAATCCGCCGCGTGAAACGCTGGCAGACGACACTGGCAATCTTGGCGGCGCTGTCCGCGTCACTCGCGCTGGCCGAGGACTTCAAAACTGTCAGCGGGAGGGTATACAAAGACGC
>DATHGV010000328.1:0-3913 GCA_035490135.1 Candidatus Methylomirabilota bacterium | reverse complement strand
TCGTGAAATTTGTCTCTAGGACTTGCAAAAAGTGTGGCGCACAAATCTTTGCCGATGCGTCGGAAGGACTTTGCGCCGCTTGTCTTCTTGAGACGGGTCTCGATATATTCACGGAGGCATCCGTAAGATCGAATCATCAAGATAACTCCACCCGGACGGACAAAACCGTGCGTGCTGAGGCGAGCATGCTGGGCGTATTGGGCGACTACGAGTTGGTGCAGGAAATCGGCCGCGGCAGCCAGGGAAACGTGTACCGAGCCCGACAGAAGAGTCTTAATCGCACAGTCGCGTTAAAGGTTATCAGATCGAGTCGGTGGGCTACACAAGCACACCTGAAGCGATTTCGATTGGAAGCCGAAACTGCCGCGAGTTTGGATAACTCTAATATCGTTCCGATTTACGAAGTCGGCGAGCGTGATGGCTCCTGCTACTTCAGCATGAAGTTAGTTGAGGGCGGCCCGTTGGACGAGATCTCCAAGCGCGAGCCTATGCCAATCCGGCGCGCAGCGGAACTAATTGCCAAACTAGCGCGCGCTGTTCATTACGCGCACGAGCGCGGGATTCTCCATCGAGATATTAAGCCGGGGAACATTTTGATCGATGCCAAAGGCGAACCGCATCTCACCGACTTCGGTCTGGCGCGCCTGGTAGAAGCAGAGAGCACTGTTACGCACACACTCGATACGCTGGGTACACCGAGTTACATGGCGCCAGAACAGGCGTTGGGTAACAGCAGTCAGCTAACAAGCACAACAGATGTGTACGGGCTGGGCGCGGTGCTTTACCATCTGCTTACTGGCCATCCGCCGTTTGCCGGGGGAACAACCTATGACACAATCCGATTGCTTCTGGAAACCGAACCACGTCACCCGCGACTGTGGAATCCGAAAATAGACCTCGACCTCGCGACGATCTGCCTGAAGTGCCTTGAGAAAGATCCCCAGCGTCGTTATTCCTCTGCCTTGGCCTTGGCTGAGGACCTTGAAAGCTGGCTCCGGCACGAGCCGATTCGCGCGCGACGCACCGGAATTTTCGGCCGTGGAAAAAAATGGGTTCGCCGGAACCCGACCTTGGCCCTGTTGATATTGTCACTGGCCGCGTTGGCAGCGACCATAAGTTGGAATGTTTGGAAACGCGAATTTGTGCCTAGCACTGCAGTGACAGGGATCGCGGTGTTACCATTTGAAAATCTGAGCGAAGATAAAGAAAGCACCTTTTTTGCCGATGGCGTCCAGGACGACGTTCTGACCAAATTGGCAAAAATTCGCGATCTGAAGGTGATCAGCCGTACCAGCGTGATGCAATATCGTGGGAACCGAAATATGCGCGAGATCGGCGCCGAGTTGCGAGTGTCGCACACGCTGCAGGGCAGTGTTCGCAAAAGTGGAACACAGCTTCACCTGAACGCGCAATTAATCGATACCCGGACCGACACCCATGTTTGGGCGGAACAATACGACTGCGATTTAAACAGTGTCTTTGCAGCGCAGAGCGAGATCGCGCTAAAGGTTGCAGACCAGCTTCATGCCAAATTGTCTACTGCTGAGAGACTGGACATGGCGCGTCCCCCAACGGCGAATCTTACCGCCTTCGAGTTCTACACTCGCGCCAAGGATCTTGTTTTAATGACGAGCTTTATCAGGAACACGAAGGCGAATTTGCTGCAGGCGGCTGATCTGCTGAATCAGGCGATCGTGAATGACCCATCTTTTTTCCAAGCGTACTGCCAGCTTTCTCACACCCACGACCTCCTTTACTTCTTTGGCTTCGATCGCACGCCTGCACGCCTGGCGTTAGCCGAGTCAGCCATCCAGGCAGCATTCCGCCTCCGGCGCGATTCGGGTGAAGCGCACCTCGCGCGTGCCGAAAATCTCTACCGAGGATATCTCGATTATGATGGCGCTTTGGCTGAACTGGAAGTCGCCCGTCAGAGTCTACCTAATGATCCTATGGTATTTGAGCTGAAGGGCTACATCGAAAGGCGCCAAGGCAGGCAACAAGAGGCGCTGCAGAATCTTGAGCGCGCGATGGACCTTGACCCGCGGAACTTTTTTACCCTGCAACAGATTGCGGCAACTTACGAGCGGCTCCGGCGCTATGCCGACGAAGCCACCATGCTGGAGCGCGCGCTGGCCATCAAACCGGATGATCTCGATACGAAGGTCGCACGCGCATTGATGGAAGTGGATTGGAAAGCTGATACCCGGCCCTTGCATCGGTTAATTGATGAAGTCCGTGCGAAGAATTCTGCTGATGTTGAGAATGTGGCCGATGCGTGGCTTATCTGCGCACTATTCGAGCGGGACGCCACTGCAGTAAAAACTGCGTTAAATGCATCAGGCGAAAACCCCTTAAGTGACGACGTTATTCAGTTCAATCGTCCGTTTGTAGAAGGTGTTATCGCTCGCATGACAAATGACACTGAGAAAGCACGGGGCGCTTTCACCGCGGCGCGCGCAGCGCAGGAGAAAATAGTTCAAGCTCAACCAGATTACGGTCCACCGCTGTGCGTGCTTGGTTTGATTGATGCTGCTCTGGGACGCAAAGAAGACGCATTGCGCGAAGGCCGGCGCGCAGTTGAGCTTCTTCCAGTGGAAAAAGATGCAATCAATGGCGCGCGCATGATCTCTTATTTGGCAATGATTGCAGCGTGGGTTGGCGACAAGGATCTGGCCTGCGAACAGCTCGCGATTGCCATCCATCCACCAAGTACCGTCACTTACGGCCAGCTGAAGTTGCTTTCCTTTTGGGACCCGCTGCGCGGCGACCCGCGCTTCGAGAAAATCGTCGTCTCCATTGCGCCGAAATAGTTTCACGACGAACTGCCTTCGTTTCCTGTCTTCAAAGACACGAAACTTTCTGTGTAACAAAATGCCGGATCTTACGCAGTACAACAGTGAGTAGTTCCTAATTGAACAAGTTCATCATCCAAACCGCAGAAAGGAAATCATCTTATGTTCAGGATCGAAGAAGTCAGAAAAAACAATAGAGCTAGAATACTTATTTCATCGTTCGCGGCCCATATTGCTATAATCGCCCTGCTCCTCATAATGGTCCTCGGTCCGTCCAGCGCCTCGGCAAGGCGGCTCCCGACGCCCGAGAACTTTCGCGTGACCGCGACAACGGCCTACACTGCTACCGTGGCCTGGGATCCACCCAGGGGTAACTCAGGCGAGTTCAATTACTATCTTTCGGGAGCCTACGGTGTTGAATCGGCCGTCCTCCCGCGCACCGCCACAAGCCACACCTTTATGAGACTTCATTCGGGCAATCAGTATTGGTTCTTTATCTACGCAAGGGACGCCGGTGGAAACACGTCCGGAACGGCCAACACCACGACCAGAACCCTTCTTGATACGACACCGCCATCAACGGGGCCGGTGATCACAGTAACAGAAGTCGGTTCCAACTACATCACCCTGTCCTGGACTCCCGCGCAGGATGACTGCCCTTTTCTCTCTTACCAGGTATCCGTGAATGGCAATGCTTACACTGAGCCGAGCCCAATTCTATCGACCACGCTTCGCTTTCTCCAGCCCGCAACGACCTACACCTTGACCGTTCGTGGCCGCGATGAGGGGCATTTCTGGTCACCGTTCAGCGGTCCCGTCTCCGTCACCACTCTGCCCCCGAATCCAAATGACCACACACCGCCGAGCACACCTGCCAACTTGAGCGCATACAGTTTTGGCGACGGCAGCACCGAGATGCAAATCCAGTGGGCCCAATCCACCGACGATTTCGATGCCCAATCCAACATCCGTTACGACGTTTACATCAACGGCACCTTCGAAGATGTGCGGTTTGGTTCCGGCGGCCCGATCACCGACTACGGTGTATTCGGCCAAAATACCATCGAAGTCATCGCATCAGATACCGCCGGCAACGCGTCGCCGGCAGCCACGACTACCCT
>DATHGV010000327.1:0-22054 GCA_035490135.1 Candidatus Methylomirabilota bacterium | reverse complement strand
CTGCAGGACCGCCTGGTAAAGGAAATGCGCCTGGCGGGGATCGACAACCTTGCTGCCGCGAATCATTTTTTGCAGATGTGTTTTCTTCCGGCGTGGGAAGAGCGTTTCACCGTGGCACCTCGCCGGCCGCGCACTGCCCACCGACGGTTAGATCCAGAACAGCGCTTGGAGGAAATTCTCAGCGTGCGCGTGGGTCGCCAGGTAGCCGATGATCACACCGTCAGCTGGGATGGAACCCGCTGGGGCGTGCCACGCGAAGAAGTTTGCGCGGGTCTTCGCGGTGCGCAGGTGGAAATCGAACGACGACTGGATGGCTCGCACTGGCTACGCTTCCGCGGCCGCTATCTGCGCCTGCGCCATTGCCCAGCACCCCTGCGACCGTCCGCAAGTCCTTCCGGCCTAGGGCCTCCAGGACTTGCGGAACAAACAGCGAGACCCAAAAACAAAATCAAACCCAAATACCATGTGCCTGCACATCACCCCTGGAGGAAACCATGGAACCGGACATTTCTATCTTGCGAAAAACCGGACATTTCTACTTTGCGTTGACAGGATTCTGTCATGTCACCGATTCAGTCGGGCGCGCTACCGACGATGACTCGCCGACATGGCGGACTAGAAAGGACATGCGGGGAAATATTTTCCGTCGTCAAGCATCACTGGGCGCGAAATCGAATAAGAGTTGTTGTCCAGCCAATTGATGAACTTTTCTCGCTGAGGCATATCCCGCCACAACTTAACACCCGCGAACTCGTGCTCTTCGGTTTTAGTGGACGTGGAATTCTTGCATGTGTCCTCGTTACGTGATGGGTCGTCTGCGTATGTCCACGATTTTTCGGCTCCGTTTGCCCACCCCTCCCAATATGTTCCGTTCACGAAGTCCACACGCATAACCGAGATCCTCAGAGAAAGGCAACGGGTATGAAAGTCCTTGGCGAACGACACAAGCCTGTCACCTCGAAGCACTGTTTCATGCGCCCAGACGTCGGCGCCAGGGTCAATCATGCGTTCGGCAGGCCAGGTTTCGTTTGGGATATATGAATTTGTGCGACTTAGTACCTTCTGAGGGTCGTTTGAGTCTACCACTTGTGCCCGAACCCAGATGCGCGACGTTTTTACGGATGAAGTATTTCGCAGATGGACGTAGGGCTCTTTGCCCGCTTCCTCGGCGTGCTTCAGCCCCAAAATTTGCACAGGGCCCTCGTCGTAGTTAGCCACCCGTACCGTCATTGTTATCACGCCGTCTTGTTCCATGGGGCCGGCACAAATGGCGGTGGAGCATACCAGCAATAACATCAACAGTGGGAATCCCAAGATTTGTTTGTAACGCGTCAAGAACGAAGAATCGACATGGAGGGGACCTCCTGCAGCAACGCCTGAGGGCGCGGAGTTCAAGTTATTATTACTTATCAGTTAAATTCAATCCGTTACTCGCTTCGAATCCCGATGATTGCGTGCCAACTGCAGATTCTTGGTCACATCCAAGGCAGGAGTTGGGCGAGTTTTGGCATCAATCAGCCGTAAAAAAGTGGGGCTCCCGCTTGGGACCGCGAGCCCCGAGAAGGCGCCTTCCATTGTCAGTATCGTTTTTACACCGACGCGTGGGGTCGTCCATCCTAGCTTCCCTCTCCGAGACAGGTGGGAACGAACTGCAGAAAATGGCGAGCAAGCCCCTTCCCCCTCACTCACCGCCTTTTACATTTCGTCATGTAAAACGCGCCTACACTCCCTGCTAATGCAATAGGGCGGCCATCGTTCACAGCGGCCCGGGTAAAGTTAAGACCATTCTTATGTATGCGTTGCGCTTAGTGGCCGGAATGGCCCTTAGTTCCAAAAGCGAGGCGTTAACCAAATCGGAACGGCGCAAAACTGAATCGGGAATCGCTCGAGTGGCTTCCCCGTCCTTTCCTTTTCTCCCTCGCTCTTGATAGTGCCTGTCTAACCCAGTTCTAGAACCTTAGTAATGATTTTGCGCGACGTGAGGGCCTATGGGTTTATTTCCGTTACCCCGCCACCATGAAGCATGAAGACGCTGTTTCTGTCCGTCGTTACCCACCGCTCCTTCTATGTTCGCCTGCCTGCAGTGCTGGTCTTGACGCTCTTGCCGCTCGTCTCACTCTATGGGGACGTGCCCGCCCGCCTGCAAAGCATCCCCGCCCCGGCATGTTACTGCCCGTGCCATGAAGCCTTGGCGCGTCGCGGCTGCATCAAGTTGTGCGACGCCAAAAAACGCGCCGCCTCCCACTGGCTCTCCACGTCTTGCATAAAACCGCACTTCCAGCCACCGCCGGATAAATCACATGCCGGCCCACACCTTCGGCATCCTGATCACGCGGAGCACGCGCAACTCTATTAATAGTGGCAACCTCAGTAAATTAGGAACGACTTCAGTAATTAGATTTGTTGCGCGAGGACTGACTGTTGATCTTTCTGAGGTCCCGGTTCGAGCATCAGCCCGGCCAGTATTTCGGGGATTTCAAACAGAGCGCGGTTGTTGAGGGCCTTTACATTATTTTTTAGGCGCGCCAACGTTGTTGGTTCGACAATTTTCCTGACCCCATCGGCGACGCTGCGAAAATTTTCCAGCACAATGCCCACTTCTTTTTCTTTTACCCATTCCGCGTTGTAGCGTTCCTGCGGCAGCGTCCAGGCATTGCATTCGATCAACACTGGCAGATGCCGCACCATGGCTTCCGCGATGCTCCCGGGACCTGGCTTGCCAATCATAAAATCCGCCGCGCACATCAAGCGGTGCACTTCCTTGGTGAAGCCCACAATATGCATCGGAAATTTCCAGGATTCTGCGCGAAACCTTGCCGCCAATTTTTCATTGCGCCCGCAAATCAGAATCAGCTGCACCGCAACATTGGCGCGATCCAGGCGCCGCGCGATTTGGTGCATGACTCCCGAGCCGTATCCTCCAAAAAGCACGATGGCCGTCGGCAAGTCGTCGCGCAGGCCCATCTGCTTTCTCAATTCGCGCGCGTCGACGTTTTCCTGGGCGTAAAACTCCGGGCGCACAATCATTCCTGAAGTTTTGAAAATGTGTTGCTCATCGTGGGCCATGGCGCGCGCCTGTTCAGCCGCTTTTTCCGTGCCGGCAATGATGTATTGATCGGGGATCGCCTCGATCCAGAACCGCGGCGGGAAATCCGCCAAATCAGTAATCAGCGTAGCGAAAGATTTGCCCGGCCATGCGGCGTTCCAGCTCTCATGCAGCTGGCGGTTGAAGTGTGGAATCACCGACACCAGCAAATCCGCTGGATGCTCGCGAAAGTATTTTGTAAGCAGCCGCACCGCCGGCCGGTGCAGGATGCGTATGATCATTTGCAAAACGCGCAACAAGCTGGTGGCGCCAAGAGTCCAGCCGTTGCGCAACAAGGTGTTGTACTGCTCCTGGATGCGAATCCCGGTCAATCGCCGCAAGACATCCAGCCGGTCGGTCAGTTCCTGGAATTGCACCAGTTCTACCTGCCACGGACGATTTTGTTGTTCGATGATGGATTTCAGAGAGAATGCGGCGTTGCGATGGCCGCCACCGGCATCGTGGAACATGATGTGAATTTTCCGGGGCTTGGCAGTCATCTAGCGAATAGTGCCAGATTCATGTACGCATTGTGACACGAAGTTCTTACACTTAGGAAAGAGCACCCACCATGCCATGTGGATAACCCAATAAGCCTTTTGTGTTCAATTAGTTCTACGGCAACGTTCATACACAATTCGCAGCCTCTTCACAGCCTGTTCATATCGATGCGGAATCATACTCGTATGCGATGCGATCTTCACGTGCACTCTGTGGCTTCCGGCATGTGCAGCACGCCGGTTCTGAACCGCATTTGCCGCGAATCCTATAACGACGCCGCCGAGGTGTATAAACGCCTCAAAAAACTGGGCATGGCTATCGTGACCATCACGGACCATGACTCCATCGACGCCGCCGAAGTTCTACGCAAACACCCTGATTTCTTTCTCAGTGAAGAGGTCACCGTGCGGATGCCTACCGGCACCGAGGTGCATGTCGGGGTATACGACATTCGCGAGCGCGACCACGTGGAAATTCAACGCCGCCGCAATGACTTCATCTCGTTGGTGATGTATCTCACCGAGCGGAAACTGTTCTTTAGCGTGAACCACGTTTTTTCCGGACTGACCGGGCGCCGTGACGAACACGATTTCGACTGGTTCGCCTCTTACGTTCCGGCGCTCGAAGCGCGTAACGGCCAGATGTACGCGAAGGCCAATTCGGACGCGGCCAATCTCGCAGCGCGTTTTGGAAAAGTGGCCATCGCCGGCAGCGACTCCCACGCCATTGCGGGAGTGGGCCTGACTCATACCGAGGTGCCCGGCGCGCGCACCGTGGACGAATTCTTCGCGGGACTCATGCAAGGACGCGGCCGCCTACACGGCGCGCACGGCGGCTACGCCAAGCTCACCGCCGACGTCTTCAGCATAGTCAATTCCCTGCTGCACGATAAGCCCTGGACACTGGCGATTTCGCCCCTGGCGGTGCTCGTGCCGATCTTTACCGCCGGACACTGGCTAAACGAGATTCGTTTCTGCCGAAAATGGTCGGCCATTCTGGAAGGCTCGGAAAAACGCACGCGACAGTTGTGGGACGTCGGGCCGCGCGCGGATAATTTTATTCCGGAAGATTTTTCACTGGGAATTTCGTTAGGATCGTCTCTCGGGCCCTCGTTAGGCACTTCCGCATGAGGTAAGGCCGTGACTGTAACGCGCATGCTGTGGGGCTTCATCGAAAACCGCGACCACTGGGTCATGCGGCAGATGAACCGCTGGCGTGCGCCGCGATGGTTTCGCATCTGGATGATTCTGTCGACGCGCCTCGGTGACGGCTGGCTATGGTATGGAGTGGGGATCATGCTGCTGGCCTGGGGCGGGCCGCAACGACTTGCGGCGGTCGGCGCAGCCGGCTCAGCAGCCCTTGTCGGCGTGCTGATTTTCAAGGCGCTCAAACATCTGAGCCATCGCATGCGGCCGTGTCAATTCGAGCCGCACTGTTGGTCAAAAGTTTTGCCGCCAGATAAATTTTCTTTTCCTTCGGGGCACACCATGACGGCGTTTTCCATCGCGCTGGTGCTCAGTTATTTTTATCCGGCGCTGGAAGGCACGCTTTTCTTTTTCGCTATAAGCATTGGTTTTTCGCGCATCGTGCTGGGCATGCATTTCCTCAGCGACGTGCTTGCTGGCGTAGTACTCGGCGTGGCGCTGGGCTGCGCATCCATGACCGCATTTGCGTCCCTTGGTTGGATATAGAAATTCGCACCTAAACCTAAAAAATCGTTAATGTTAACCCCGCATTTTAAGTTCGACTGCTAAAGTAATCCGTGTAGAGTCCCCCTTCGCTTTCCGCGTTATTCTTCGCGTCCAGCGTAATCCCGATCGCAGGAGATATTTCGATGGTTTATTTAGGCCGCTTCAAAAGCCATTGCCTTGCGGCAATTGTGTGTGTTTTATGCTTGCCGGCCATCGCATTAGCAGAACAGCACGATTCCGTTTCTCCGGCAAGTTCAGTTGCCGATGTCGTCCCGGAAAATGTAACCAGCGGTATCAATCCTGACTATGCGCTGCCGGATTATCCGGCTTCCCTCGATTCCTCATCCGAATCTTCATCATCCGGCGCGGCAAGCCCGGCGAACGTCCCGCTTCCGCGGCCCTCTAAAGAAGATCCGGGCGAAGACCGCGAAGTCTCATTGCGCAAATTGCCGATGAATTTTCTGCGCGACCAAAAAGACATGTGGCTGTTCCCGTTGGAGCTTGGCGAGGGACGACATTGGCTTCCGGCCTTGTTTATAACCGCAGGCACAGCGGTTTTTATAGCTACCGATCCACAGACCATGCCGCACTTCCGCCAGACTACGGATTTTCACGGTTTCAATCGCGTGTTCAGCACCACCGGAACAGGCGCAGCCATCGCTGTTGTGCCCGCGGTTTTTTACGGCGTGAGCCTGCTGCGGCACGATTCTTACGATCAAGGCTCCGCGCTGTTTGCCGGCGAAGCGGTCGCGGACGACGCTATCCTCATGGTGGTCATGAAAACCATCGCACGGCGGGCGCGTCCTACCGAGTTTCCAGTGACGGGCCCGTACAACGACACTTTCTTTCATAGCAATGCGTCGTTCTTGGGCAAGGGCACCAGCTTCCCTTCTGGCCACGCCTTGATGGCCTTTTCCGTGGCCACGGTTTTCGCGCGTCGTTATCGCGAGCATCGCTGGGTTCCTTATCTGGCCTATGCGGCTGCCAGCGCCATCGCGTTCTCACGAGTAACCACTGGCGCGCATTTTCCCTCTGACGTTTTTGTGGGCTCGGCTCTCGGATTTGTGATCGCGCGGTATGATGTTCTTCACGGTCAGTGAAGAAGAAAATTTTGCTGGAGATTTCTGTCGAATCTGTTGAAGCCGCCGCGGCTGCTGAGCGCGGCGGTGCCGATCGCGTCGAGCTTTGCAGCAACCTTTCCTTTGGCGGCCTAACTCCGGATCTCGCATTACTGCGCGCCGTGCGTCAGCAAATCCAGATTCCCGTTTTTGTGATGATTCGCCCGCGTGCCGGTGACTTCATTTATTCATCGGCTGAATTTGCGCAGATAAAGAAAAGCATCGCTGCGGCCAACGATGCAGGCGCCAGCGGATTGGTCTTCGGTATTTTGAAAGCGAATCGCACCGTCGATATCGAGGGCGCCCGCGAACTGGTTGAGCTCGCGCAACCCTTGCCTGTCACATTTCATCGTGCTTTCGACGCCTGCCAGGGTTTGTCTCAAGCGCTCGAAGATGTGGTGCGCTCGGGTGCTTCCCGCATTCTTACGTCAGGAGGGGCGGCCAGCGCTCCCGAAGGCGCCGCCAAGATAGCGGCGCTCGTCGCGGCGGCTGGTGAGCGCGTCACCATTGTTCCCGGAGCCGGCATTAACGCAGGAAATATTTTACAGCTCGCCTCGGCCACACGAGCGCAGGAGTTTCATTCGGGCTTGAGCAGTGTGTTCCCTCGCCAGCAAACGGACTACATTCAATTTGAAAAAGAAGTCCGCGCGATGGTTGAGATGCTTTCGACTCTCACCCCTGAATAACTCATGCGCGCAAGCGTAAAAGCAATCAAAGTTAAAAAACTGGCTGAATACTTGCGAACCCGTTCAGGCCTTTTGCGCTTGGCGGCGCAGGAATGTCGGTACGTCCAGATCGTCGACGTCCTGATGCACTTCACGAGCTGGCTGCTGCACCTGAGCGTGATGCACTACCGGTGCCGGCGGCGCTGGTGGCGGCGCTTCTTCCTGTACCTGCTGCGTGATTTTCACTTCTTGCGCTTCGGGCGCGGCCTTCCAGGTCTTCGCCAGGAAGGACGGCTTCTGATGGATGTTCTTTTTGTTGGCGTCTTTGAAGCCCGCGGCGATAACCGTAATTTTGATGGTGTCTTTCATGGCGTCATCCTGCACCGCGCCAAAAATAATATTGGCATTTTCGTGCGCGGCTTTCTGAATGACGCTGGAAGCTTCGTGAACCTCATGCAGCGTAAGGCTGGAACTCCCGCTGATGTTGATAAGAATGCCCTGCGCGCCCTGAATGGAATTGTCTTCCAGCAGCGGGCTGGCGATGGCGCGATTGGCCGCATCCACGGCGCGGTTCGTTCCGGTAGCCACCGCCGTGCCCATCACCGCATAACCCTGGCCGGACATGATGGCTTTTACGTCCGCAAAATCGCGATTGATAATTCCGGGCACGGTAATAATGTCGGAAATTCCCTGCACTGCCTGGCGCAAAATGTCGTCAGCAATACGAAACGCATCGAAAAAGCTGGTGCCGCGCTCGACGGTTTCCATCAAGCGCTCGTTGGGGATCACAATGACGGTATCCACCGCGCCAATCAATTCCTCCAAAGCCTGCTCGGCTTGCAGCATTCTGCGCCGGCCTTCAAACGCAAACGGCTTGGTAACCACCGCCACGCTCAACGCGCCCAATTCACTGGCGAGTGAAGCTACCACGGGCGCAGCGCCGCTGCCGGTACCTCCGCCGAGACCCGAGGTGATAAAAATCATGTCGGCGCCTTCGAGCGCTTCGATGATTTTCTCGGTGTCTTCCAGCGCCGCTTTGCGGCCGACTTCGGGATTGGCTCCCGCGCCGAGTCCCTTGGTCAACTTCGCGCCGAGCTGCAATTTCACCGGAGCCTGCGAAAGCTTCAGCGCCTGCAGATCAGTATTCGCGGTAATGAATTCGACGCCTTCCACCTTGGCACGGATCATGCGGTTGACGGCGTTGCAACCGCCGCCACCCACTCCGATCACCTTTATTTTCGCCGGCTGAAGCTCCTCGCTAAAGCTCATCCGGATTCCCGCTTCCCTTATTGGCATGCTTTTCCCTCGACATTCTCCACATTTACCGCGCAGCGTTCGGGCAGGTTCACGAAGCTCCGGCAAACATAGCTTTTAATTTAGATACTAAATTTCCGGCGCGTTGCGGCGTGTTGCGCCGCGCTTTCGCGCCGTACATCACCAGACCGATTACCGTTGCATATTCCGGTTGCGCCACCTGCTCCGGCAGACCAGCCAAACCCTTGGGCTCCGCGATGCGCACCGGCAAGTGCAGCGATTGCTCGATGAGCTCATCGAAACCGTAGAGGCGCGAGCCGCCGCCGCACAGCACAAATCCAGCGGGGATCTGCGTTTCCAGGCCCGCGCGCCGCAGATCGTCGCGAATCATGGCCAGTAATTCCATCGCGCGCGGCTCAATAATGTCTGTCAGCGCGCGCGCGAAAATCGTGCGCGGCGGACGGTCTCCCACGCTGGCAATTTCAATGGCGCCGTCCTGGCGCAAAAGTTCAGAGGTCGCGCAGCCGTTGCGGCGCTTGATTTTTTCCGCCTCGGGAATCGGTGTGCGCAAACCTACGGCGAGATCGTTTGTGAAATGGTCGCCGCCAATGGGTACCGCGCTGGTGTGGCGAACCACTCCGCCGCCGTAAACAATCAATTCGGTAGTGCCGCCGCCAATGTCGAGCAGGCAGCAGCCCAGGTCCCGTTCATCCTGCGTTAAACACGATTCCGCGGAAGCCAGCGGTTCGAGCACTGTGTCGCTGATCAAGATGCCCGCTTTATTCGCGGCAGTAACAAGGTTCTGCGTGGCGGCCACCGACGAAGTGACTACGTGAACGTTAGCTTCCAGGCGATGGCCAATCATGCCAATCGCGTCACGGATGCCGTCCTGCGCGTCCACGCGAAATTCGTGCGGCAACACGTGAAGAACTTCGCGGTCATCAGGAAGCGAAATGTTACGAGCGGCGTCGATGGCGCGGCGAACATCTTCGCGTTCGATATCGCGCTGGCGAGTGCCAAGGGTTATCCCGCCGCGGCTGTTGACGCCGCGCACATGATTGCCGGCCACGCCGATTACCGCGGACTCCACCGGAACGTTCGCCACGCTTTCGGCTTCCTCCACGGCGCGCCGAATGGAACTCACCGTCGAATCCAAATTCACGATCAGGCCTTTGCGCAGGCCCTTGGATTCCGCGGCGCCCAGAGCCAGAAAATTTACCTGCTCATCCTCGATTTCAGCGATCATCACGCAGGTTTTTGTGCTGCCGATATCCAGCCCTACGATGTATTTATCCTTCTTGCTCAACTCTATGCTCCTGCCTGCACTACCTGGCTTTCGCGACCGCTACCCCCGCGCTGGAGTCGGGATTCAAGATCACTTGCCGAGAATACTGCAAATCGATGGACCGCACATGACCTGCGTTGGCCTGCCACTGTGAAAAATTTTCGACCAGCATGCGATATTTGGCGGCAAAATCGCCGTTGCCGAAGTGAATAGTCACCGCTTGCGGATCGGTGGGGCCGGAAAGGCCGACCATTACTGCGCGGAAATCTCGCGGGCTGCTAAGGTCGACTTCGCTAACTTGATCGGATGAGCCTGAGCGTACCAACTCGATGGCTTTCATGAAATCCTGATACATCTGCATACGCTTTTCGCGTTGGTCACGCGGGAGTTCTTCGGGGACGCCGCTGACGATGGGGAAATGCCAGTCTTCGCCCTCGGGCCGGTCGAGAATTACGCCGTGCGCATCGATCAGATAAAGCGCGTTGCCGGTGCGCGCAAAGGCGATAGGGATGCGCTCGTAAAGCTCCACACGAATACGATTCGGCAAAATGCGTTGCACGCTGGCGGACTCCACCCAGGGCAACTGCTCGAGCTCGCTGCGGCGCTTGTCGAGCGGGATTTGCAGCACACTGCGATTGCGGTCGCGCAGAAATTGTTTGAGGACCGATTCGCGCGAAACGATTTTGTTGCCGATGAGATCGATCTGATCGGGTTTTGCAAGGGCAAACTGCGGCGAGTACAACAAAAAGCGCACGCCCTCGATGACCACGGTGACGCTGGCAATTCCCGCCACGCTCAAAATTGCCACCTTGCGGTAAAACGACCAGCCGCGCCCGGCAAATTTCTTTCTGCGAATCTCGACCGGCCTTTGACGCCGCAAGTAACGCGGCTCTTCATCGGTGAGGAGTTCAGGGCGGTAAGATTCAGCCTCGGCAAGACCCGATTTGTTTCTGGAGAGGGTCTTTAGGCGTTCCATACGACCACCTCGTTCTCCAGTTCGAAGCCGTAGGCTTTCTGCACCCGCTCACGAACCTCAGCAATGAGCGCAAGCATGTCTTTCGCGCCTGCTTTTCCCGCGTTCACGAAGAAATTTGCATGCCGGTCGCTGACCCGCGCATCGCCAACGGATAGGCCTTTCAGTCCCAGCTCATCGATCATGCGCCCTGCGGACGCTCCGGGAGGATTCTTGAAAATGCAGCCAGCGCTTTTCTGGCCGAGAGGTTGGCTTGCGCGGCGTTTTTCGTTACAGATACGAATCCCTTGGAGAATTTCGCGGAATGGTTTGGAGGGAAGTTCCAGCTTCACCGCGAGCATCATATCATCGGGCGCAAAAGATGTATGCCGGTATTCGAAGGAAATTTGATCGCCTTTCAAAGTTTCTATCATGCGCGCGCCGCCGCGATAAACTTTTACTTCCCGTACATAATTCCCAATCTGGATTCCGTAGGCCCCGGCATTCATCCGCAGGGCGCCTCCGACCGTGCCGGGAACTCCGATGAGCCCTTCCATCCCGCCAAGGTCGTGCTTCGCGCACAAAGTTACGGTTTTGCCGAGGTCGGCGGCGGCGTCCACGGTGGCGATATTCCCCTCGATGACCACGTCCGGGTCGGGTTGCGCGAGTTGCATCACCACCCATGGGAGCACGTTGTCTGCCACGAGCAGGTTTGAGCCGCCACCCAGAAATTTAAAGGGGATGCCGTGGGACTCCAGCAGCTTCACCACTTCGGGAATCGATCCGTGACGCGTAAGGCGCAGAAGATCAGTGGTACCGCCGATGCCCAGGTAAGTGATGTCCATGAGCGAAGCATCGCTTTTCAGCTCGACGCCAAGCCCCTCCAACGCCCCGAGTACTTTTTTGTCCTCAATACGCATGTTGCGCTGGTCGCTCCGCTCGCAGTAACGCGAGAATTTCGTTGCTGGCGCGGCTGACGCTGCCTGCGCCGATGGTTAGGATGGCATCGCCGGGCCTGGCTTCTGCGAGCAGGCGCTCGATGCCCGCCTGCATGGACGGGTAATAAAAAACGTGTTTGTGTCCGGCTTTGCGAATGGCCTCAGCCAACGCTTCACTGGTGATGCCTTCGATAGGCGCTTCGCTGGCGGGGTAAATATCTGTAAGCACCAGAACGTCGGCCAGGTTGAATGCGCTGCAGAACTCATTCCAGAGATGCTGCGTGCGCGAATAGCGATGCGGCTGGAACAGCACCAACAGGCGATCAAACTTGCAAATTTTGGCGGCTTCCAGCGTGGCGCGAATTTCCACCGGGTGATGACCGTAGTCGTCGATGACGGTGATGTCGTTAGCCACGCCCTTGATATCGAAGCGGCGGCCAACGCCGGAAAATTTTGACAGGCCATCGCGAATCAGCTCGACCGGCACGCTGAGGTACAACGCCACGGCCGCTGCTGCGGCGGCGTTACGCACATTGTGAATGCCTGGCGGGTTAGGCAGGCGGAAACTGCCGAGCGCTTCGCCTTTAAAAGTGAGCTTGAACTCGCTGACCAGGCCTTCCAGTTTTATGTCGCTAATCACCAGGTCGGCTTGGCTGGACGTGCCGTAGGTAATGATGGGGCGCTTGATGTGCGGCACGAGGGCCTGCACGTTGACCTCGTCGAGACACAGGATGGCCGCGCCGTAAAATGGCACGCGGTTCACAAATTGAATGAAAGCGTCCTGAATGTCTTCAAGCGAAGTGTATTGATCGAGGTGCTCGCGATCGATGGTGGTGACTACCGCGACTACCGGCGCGAGTAAGAGGAAGCTGCGGTCGCTCTCGTCGGCTTCCACTACGAAGTAGTCGCCTTTGCCCAGCTTGGCGGTGGTGCCCGCCTGATTTACGCGGCCACCGATCACGAAGGTGGGATCGAGATGCGCTGCCGCCAAAACCGAAGCCACCATGGAGGTGGTCGTAGTTTTTCCATGGGCACCCGCGACTGCGACGCCATATTTCAGGCGCATTAGTTCGGCAAGCATCTCAGCGCGCGGGATCACCGGGATTTTCATTTTGTGCGCTTCGGTGATTTCGGGATTGCTGGCGATGATCGCAGACGAGGTCACCACCACGTGCGCGCCATCCACATTGATAGCTTCGTGCGAATCGAAGATTGTGGCACCAAGTTTGGCGAGCCGCTCCGTGATGGGCGAGGGTTTGCTGTCAGAGCCGGAAACGGAATAGCCCAGAGTCAGAAGTACTTCGGCTATGCCGCTCATGCCGATGCCGCCAATCCCGACTAGGTGAATGCGCTGAAAATTACGGAAGCTGACCATCATGGCGCGACCTTCTCCCGGTCCGGCGTGGAAACGGCGCGTGTGGTAGCGCTCGAGTTGCCCGCGGCGGCGCGGACCATCCCTGGTGAAGGCGCGATACCGGCAGCTTCTTCGATCAGATTGACGATGTCGCGCGTAGCATTCGGCCACGAGAGCTTGCGTGCGGCCAGCGACATGCGCTCGATTTGTTGCGGGCTATCGAGCAGCGCGGAAATTTCTTTGCTTAAGCGCTCGCCGGTGAGTTCCTTTTCGGCGATAACGCAGCCTGCACCCTGCCTGGCCATTTCCTGCGCGTTGCGTAACTGGTGGCTGTCGGTGGCGCGGCCAAATGGAATAAAAATTGCCGCGCGCCCGGCGGCGGCGACTTCCGCGGCAGTGATGGCGCCCGCGCGGCACACAATAATGTCCGCCCATGCAAAGCGTTCCGGCATGTTGTCAAGAAACGGCACCACCTCAGCGAGAATTTCATGGCGCGCGTAAGCCGTGCGCACTGCGTCGTAGTCCCGCTCGCCGGTCTGGTGCACGATGTTCACTTCGTTTTTTCTGATAACCAGAAAATCCATGGCGTCGACAAACGCGCGATTCACCGGCAACGCGCCCTGGCTGCCTCCGGTAATCAGCACTCGCAACGGTTTTTGAGGGCTGCGTTGCGCGATAGTTAGAAATTCCGGGCGCACTGGACATCCGGTAACCACCGCTTTCGCTCCCCAGGTCCGCGCAGATATTTCATATCCAGTGGCAATACGCGTAGAAATGCGCGCCAGCGATTTGTTGGTGAACCCCGGTTCCGCGTTGGGTTCAAAGATCACATTGGGAATTCCGCGCATCCAGGTGGTAAGCAACATCGGACCCGCGGCATATCCGCCGACTCCAAACGCTGCAATAGGCTTGTGCTTTTTAAATACTCGCGCAGCGTCCAGCATGGCGGGCGCGAGCTTGAAAAGATTTTTCAGCAGCGTGCTTCCGCCTTTACCTTTTAAACCCCCGACACGCAGCGTTTCGAGCGGCAGCCCCGCCTGCGGCACCAGCTTCATTTCGATTCCGCGTGTTGTGCCTACCAGCACCACTTCCCTTTCACTCCCGCGTGACAGCCACTCGCGCGCAATAGCCATCGCCGGGAAAACATGCCCGCCGGTGCCACCGCCCGCGATTAATAGCTTCACGCCCATTTACGTAAGCCCGGTGACACAAGGCCATCCCACACAAAACGTCTTCTTCACACGCGACACCCGCAGTACTCGGTGGCTCATTGCTCGGTGGCCTGCTGACTGATATTCAGGAGCACGCCAGTTGCCAGTAGCATCACCAGCAAACTCGATCCCCCATAACTCACGAAGGGCAGCGGAATGCCTTTGGTGGGCACCATCCCCAACACCACCGCAAAATTAATCAGCGCCTGGCTGATCACCATGGCGGTGATTCCCAGTGCTAGCAGTCGGCCAAATCCATCTGGCGCGGTGAACGAAGCGCGCAATCCGCGCCAGCCATAAACCACAAACAAACCGATCACCAGCACGGCGCCGATGAAGCCCAGCTCTTCGCAAATCACCGCGTAAATAAAATCGGTATGCGCTTCCGGCAGGTAAAACAATTTTTGCTTGCTCTCCATCAGGCCCACGCCGCTGAAACCGCCCGAACCCACCGCTATCAAGGATTGTAACAACTGGAATCCTGAGCCTTGCGGGTCGGATGCCGGATTAAGAAATGCCATGACCCGTGCTTCGCGATACGAGACGTGGGTGATCAGCAGATAAAGAATTGGAAGCGCGCCCAGGAGGCCGCAGGCAATCCACTTCCAGGAAAGGCCCGCGACGAACAAAATGGCCGTGGCGATCACCACGATGTCAACCGCGGTGCCCAGGTCGGGCTGCAGCAGTATTACACCGACGCACAAAAGAATGGGCGCTAACGCCGGCAAAATTGTCTGCATAAAATCACGTTTGCAGAATTCCATCTTTGACGCGCTGCGGCGCTTTCTGTCCAGGAACCACGCGAGATACAGAATCACCGCAAGCTTGGCCAGCTCCGACGGCTGAATCCCCACCGGGCCAAACTTGATCCACCGGTGCGTGGCATGCGATTTGTCCAGAAAGAATGCGCCCACCAGCATTAACAACACCGCGCCGAGAGCGGTATAAACAACTTTCGGCGCGCGCAAGCGGCGATAGTCCACGCGCATCAGCGCAAACATTCCAAAAAGGCCGATGACCAGCCAAGCCGCCTGGCGCACTAGAAAAATATAAGAGCGTCCATAATGCTGCTCGGCAGTGACCGCCGAGGCCGAAAACACCATCACCGCGCCAAGCAGGCACAGTGCCAGCGTTACACCGAACAACCAGCGGTCGTTTTCAAGCCGTCTCGGCACTCTTGTTCGCCTTTCCTTCTGGTTTCACCGCATCGGAAATGGAAGCGGATTTTTGTTCACGTTGCTTGACCAATTCTTTAAACACCCGCCCGCGATGCTCATAATTTTCGAATTGGTCGAAGCTCGCGCATGCCGGCGCGAGCAACACCACGTCGCCACGCCTCGCAGCTTGCGCCGCAATTTCCACGGCGCGTTCCAGCGTGCCGGCACGCTCCAGAGCGACGCTGCCGGCAATTTGCTGCTCAATTTTTTCCGCGGCCGCCCCGATCAACAAAGCCAAGACGGCTCTTTCGCGCAGCGCAGGCTGAAGCGCCGCGTAATCGCTGTCCTTATCTTTGCCGCCCAAAATGATCAGCGCTCTTCCGGGAAATGATTCCAGAGCCTTCAAAGCCGCATCCACATTGGTCGCTTTCGAATCGTTGTAATAGCGAACGCCGTCAATCTCCGCCACAAATTCCAGGCGATGCTCCACACCCGGGAACGTGCGCACCGCTTCCGCAATGGCCGAAACGGGCGCTCCTTCCAGGCGCGCAGCCGTAACGGCGGCCAACACATTTTCAAGATTATGCGCACCCGGCAACGAAATTTCCTGCCGCTTCAACAACACTTCTACCTGCTTGCTGGTACGAAAAACAATTTCTTCGCCGCGCAAATATGCGCCTTGCAGCACTTCCCGCTTGCGGCTGAACCAATAAAGCTGCGGCTTCTTCGGCGCCAGGCGCGTCGCTGCGGGATCATCCGCGTTCAACACCGCGAAATCGCTTTTTGTTTGATTTTCAAACAAGCGGGCCTTGGCCGCCGCGTAAGCTTCCATGGTCTTGTGGCGGTCCAGATGATCGGGAGTGAGATTTAGCAGCACGGCGATATCCGCGTGAAACGTTTCGATCAGTTCCAGTTGAAAGCTGCTGAGCTCCGCGACAGTGATGGTGTCTGCACTCGAGAGCGTCACTCGCGAGATCAGCGGCGTCCCAATGTTACCGGCGACCATGCTGGAGAAACCCGCGACCCGCAAAATGTGGTGCACCAATGAGGTGGCAGTGGTCTTGCCGTTCGAACCGGTGATCCCAATCAGCCGCCCGTCAAGAAAGCGATCGGCTAGTTCGATTTCGCTCCACACAGTAATATTTTTTTGGCGCGCGGAGCGCAGCAGCGGCGCGTCCGCGGGAACACCCGGACTCGGAATGACCAGATCCTGGTGGGGCAAAGCTGTTTCCGGGTGCGCGCCAAGCTCCAGCGTGACGCCCTCTTCGCGCAGGCTCAGTGCCTCCGCACCAAGCTCGCTTTCAGAGTGAGTGTCCGTGGCCGTGACGGTCGCGCCATGCTCAGCGCAAAAGCGCGCCGTGGCAATACCGGTGCGCGCCAGTCCGATGACCAGAACGTGCTTGCCGCGCAGTTCGAATCCGCCTGTCATTTACTTTGCTCGAAACCTTCTCCGCTACTTCAGACTTTTGCTTGCTAAAAATTCGCCCGCTACCGCAATTTAAGTGTGGTCAACGCAAACAACGCGAAGACCAGCGCCACGATCCAGAAACGCACGATCACCTTGGACTCGCTCCAGCCTAAAAGCTCAAAATGATGATGTATCGGCGCCATGCGAAAAATGCGTTTGCCGCGTAGCTTGAATGACCCCACCTGCAAAATAACCGAGAGCGCCTCCACCACAAAAATTCCGCCAATAAAGAACAGCAAAATTTCCTGCTTGATGATCACCGCGATTAGTCCTAGCGCTCCGCCCAGGGAAAGTGAGCCCACATCGCCCATGAAAACTTCCGCAGGATGCGCGTTGTACCAAAGAAAACCCAGCGAAGCACCAACAAGCGCACCGCAAAAAACGGTAAGTTCGCCAACGCCGGGAATATATTGAATTTCAAGATAAGCGGCCCAACGAAAATTGCTGCTGACGTAAGTGAGCACCGTGAGCGCTCCGGCCGCGATCACCGTGCAGCCGATGGCCAAACCGTCGAGACCGTCCGTAAGATTCACGGCGTTCGATGAGCCGGCAATCACCAGCGAAACAAAAAACAAAAAGGGCAAAAACGCCAGCGGCCAGATGTGCGGCGACGTCATCAAGGAATGAATGACGAGATCGGGATGCACGCGCTTGAAAAAAGGAAAAACCAGTTGCGTGGAATATTTGCTCCAGGTCGCCAGTACCAGCAGGCCAATGCCGCAAACCAGGCTGACCAGGATTTGCAGCGAGAATTTTTTGGCGCTGGTGAGCCCCAGGTTGCGCTGCTTCGAAACTTTCGCGTAGTCGTCGACGAATCCAATCGCCGCGAAGCCCAGCAACGAAAAAAGCGCCAGCCACACGAAAGCGTTGCCCAGATCGGCCCACAGCAGTGTTGGCACAGCCGTCGACAACACGATCAAAACTCCGCCCATGGTCGGCGTGCCTGCTTTTTTCTTGTGGTCCTGCGGGCCCTCTTCGCGAATGTACTGGCCAATCTGCAATTCCCGCAACTGCCGGATCAGCCACGGCCCAAACACGAACGCCAGAAACATTCCGGTCAGGCTGGCATACACCGTTCGAACAGTGATGTAGCGAAACACATTCAGCGGACTGAAATATTTTTGCAGCGTGTGGTAGAGGAGGTAGTAAAGCATCTAGTGCCGCGCCTCTTCCCGTGACGCTTCCACCTGCGGGGCGTAGCGCGTGAGCAGCGCGTCAACGATGCGCTCCATCTTTACGCCGCGCGAGCCTTTGACCAACATCACGTCGCCTGATTCGACGAACCCAGCCAAAAATTTTGCTGCCTCTTCCGAAGTCGAAAAGAATTTGGTGTGCTTGCGAGATAGGCCCGCCGCCACAGCGCCTTCGATGATTTGCGCGGCATCTCCCGCAACACCGATAATCCAATCGATTTTTCCAGTGCTGACGGCAAATTGCCCGGCTTCGCGATGCAGTTCCGCGGACGTCCGCCCCAACTCACGCATCTCTCCCGCTGCGAGAATGCGGCGGTGAAACTTGGGCGTAGCCGCCAAGACCGCGGTCATAGCCTGCAGCGCGGCCGGACTGGAGTTGTAGCTGTCATTGATCAGCGCTGCTCCGTTGGTAAGCGTCACCATCTCGCCGCGCATAAACGGCGCCTTCAAACTTGCGAAAACGCTATGAGCTTCCTCCGCTCCAATGTTCCACACACTAGCCGCAGCCAAAGCGGCCAGCGCATTAGTAATCACATGCCTGCCCGCCAGCGCAATCTCCAGGCGCACGCGCCCTTCGTTCGTGACCAGCGTAAACGCGGACCCTAACGCGCCACGATTTTCCAATTGTTCCGCGCGAAAATCCGCCGGCGAATCAATGCCATAGGTCAAAACTTTTCCCGGCGCGTAAGAAGCAAACGCCGCCACGCGAGGATCATCCGCATTCAACACCGCAACGGACTTCTTGCCGTTCAATCCTTCAATCAATTCGCGTTTGGCCAGCGCAATCTCATCCACCGAAATAAAAAATTCCAGATGCGCAGGCGAAACGCGCGTCACCACTCCCACATCCGGGCGCGCAACAGCCGCCAGCCTTTTCAACTCACCGGGCCGGGACATGCCCATTTCCAGCACCGCCGCTTGATGAGTTTCCTCCAGCCCGAATAACGTTAGCGGTAGACCATACTCGTTATTGAAATTGCCTTCCGATTTCAGCACGCGTAGTTTCGCGCCCAGCAATGCCGCGAGAATCTCTTTGGTTGTGGTCTTGCCCACCGAGCCAGTGACGCCGGCAATTTTCCCGCCCCAGGCTTCGCGTACCGCTTGCGCGAATTGCTTGAGCGCATCGAAGGTGTCGGCCACCTGGATACACCGGTCAGCGACCCACCCGGGATAACGCGATACCAGCCCTTCGGCCACCACCGCCGCCACGGCGCCACGCTCCAGTGCGGCTGGAACGTGATCGTGTCCATCGTGACGCGGTCCGTGTATGGCGATGAACAGTTCTCTGGGACGTATCGTGCGAGAATCAATCGAGACGCCGGCCAGCCGGGCCACGGGATCGAGCGCCCCACCTGGCTTGGAACCCACCGCTGCAGCCATCTGTGCAATTGTCCAGAGCATAAAGTCCTCAGCGGATTTGGTTTGTGTGCAGAAGCAAGGGATTGCGTTGTACTTCTCATTCTGGCACCCCACGTTTCGGGTAGTGCAAAAAATCTTGGCCGTGCGTGTCGTGCTATTCCAGTGCTTGCGCGCTTGGCTCACTCAAGCCAGTAGAGCGAGCGGCATGCCAAATTACGGGAGCTCGCTCCCGTTCTTATGTGACTGGCCCGTTGGGCCCGAGGTCCTATATCCACGTTGGATCAACGCGCGGCGCGCTACTTCGCGATCGTCAAACTCCAGGGTACGATCGGCGAGGATCTGGTAATTCTCGTGACCTTTTCCGGCGAGTAACACAATGTCGCCGGCGCGAGCCTCGTCAATCGCCAATCCGATAGCCTTTTCGCGGTCCGGCTCGATGACATATTTGCCGCTGGTTTTTTGCACCCCGACAATAATGTCGCTGATGATTTTCAGTGGATCTTCCTGCCGCGGATTGTCGTTGGAAAGAATGGTGAGATCGCTGAGTCGCCCGGCAACTTCGCCCATGACCGGGCGCTTGGTGCGGTCCTTCGACCCGCCACAACCAAACAGCGTGATTATGCGGCCCTTGGGATTCAGTTCGCGCGCGGTGCGAATCAGGCTCTCGAGCGCGTCGTCGGTGTGCGCGTAATCGACGATGACCAGGTAGGGTTGGCCTTGATCGATGCGCTGGAATCTGCCGGACACACTTTCGAGGTTCCGGATACCCTCTTCGATTACTTCATTAGAAAGGCCCAGCGCTTGCGCGGCCCCAATGGCGGCAAGAATGTTGAACACGTTGATGCGCCCCACCAGTCTGGAAGCGATCTGGATTTTGCCGTTGGGCGTTTGCGCAGTGAAGGCCAGTCCGTTGAAAGTTAATTGGAATTTTTTTGCGGTGATATCAGCGCCGCTCTCGAGGCCGTAGCTGACGGTTTTTTTGGCCAAGCCGAGAAGCTTCTTGCCATAGTCATCGTCGATGTTAATGATTGCCGTGTCGGGAGCGTCTGCTCCAGTACCAGTGAAAAGAGTTTTCTTCGCGGCGAAATAGTCTTCAAACGTCTTGTGATAATCCATGTGCTCGCGCGTGAGATTGGTGAAAACCGCGACTGCAAAATGGAGTCCCCACAAGCGATCCATGGTGAGCGAATGCGAGCTGGCTTCCAGCACCGCGAATTTTCCGCCAGCGTCGCGTATTTCCGCCAGGAAGCCTTGCAGGTCAACCGATTCGGGCGTGGTATTGGGCGCCGGATATTTCCCGGCGGGCGTTTCGTACGCAATGGTGCCGAAGAGCCCGGTTTTGGATCTGGACGCTTTGATGATCGCGTCAATCACGGAAGTGGTGGTGGTTTTGCCGTTGGTCCCCGTGACGGCCACGAGTTGCAACGCGTTGCCCGGGTGATCGTAAAAATTGGCGGAGGCAATCGCGAGAGCTTTGCGAGCCTCTCGAACTTGGATGGTGGCAACCCCTGGCGGAATCACATTGCTGACGGCCTCATCGCTAACTACGGCGACAGCGCCACGCTGAATAGCGTCTGCAATGAAGGCTTGGCCGTTTTCTTTCACTCCCCGCAGCGCGAAGAAAATTGCGGCTGATTTTACTTTGCGCGAATCACAAACGATTTGGCGGATTTCCGCATAGGGCGGAAACGGAGAAACCATTTCGACCCCCTTAAGTACTTCGGTTAAATTTTTTGCCCGAACTCGGCGCGGCTTGCCATTTGATGACGGGCCGTCGTCATTTGCATGGCCTGAAAGATTGCGGACTTCTTGGTCTGGCGGGCTCAATTTCGTATCTGCTGGCAAACGCTCAACCCCATTTTCCCTGATTTTTTCAATGTCTGTGCCTCACGTGTTTCTTCGCAACTTTAGACGGCTGCGCGACTCTCAACGGCTTTGCGGATTTGACCGGCTTCACCGTAGCCGTTGATTTCATCGCCGGCGTTCCGAATTGAACGGTAATGCGCGATCCGCGCCTGACCTGCGAACCAGCCGCCGGTGTCTGTTCTGTAGCAAGGTTAGTGCCAACAAGAACGGGGTCGAGTCCCAGCCGCAAACACATTTCCGTAACATCGCGCATGGTTTTCCCAGAAAAATCGGGAATGGAAATTTCCGTGTCTTCGTCGGCGGTAACCGCCAACGTGAGATGCGAACTCGGATTGAAATTGCTCGTCGAATGAGTTTCTGCGCTGGAGGTAAGAGCTTCGGGTTGTTCGGGTAAAAGGGAGAAATCCGACGGCGTGAAGTCTTCGAGATTTTCGGCCTCATTCTGCGCTTGTTTTTTGTAGGCCGCTTGCACCAACCGTTCGTTGACCGGCACGTCCGGGGATACTTCCAGGTATGGCAGGACTTGTTCGGCTACACGCTTGAACACCGGGGCGGCTACCATGCCGCCTTCGTGTAGTCCAATAGGAGAATCGAGAGAGACCAGAATCGCCACTGCTGGATTATTGATGGGCGCGAATCCGGTGAACGATGCAATCAATTGCGTGGGCGAGTAGCGTCCGGTGTTGGGATCAATCTTTTGCGCGGAGCCGGTTTTACCCGCTGAGGTCCAGCCGTCCAGTCGCGCGCGTGTGCCGGTACCGTTCAAAACCACGCCTTCCATCAGGCGGCGCAGCGTGGCCGCTGTTTCCGGTTGAATCACTCGGCGCGGCTCGCTGGTGGCCAGCAGCCCTTCACGAGGCACTACCGTGTCGCCGCGGCGAACTTCCGCGACGATGTGCGGTTTGTAAAGCGTTCCGCCGTTAGCGATCGCGGACACCGCAGAGATCAACTGCAAGG
>DATHGV010000326.1:0-2419 GCA_035490135.1 Candidatus Methylomirabilota bacterium | reverse complement strand
CCGGGCGTGCCGCCAGAGCGCCTCGTCAACGACGACGTAATGCTGCCCGGCGGAATTTATGGATTGTACCTGCCGGCGATATTTGAAATAGGAGGGAGAGGCGCTGATGGCCAATATTATGGCTAAGGCTGCCGACGATATTTTGCTCACGACATTTCCTTAGCAGAATGGGCAGGTGCGGGTGGATACGATGACTCGGGAGAAAGCTTCAGCCAGTCGCGTTGATAGATGAAAGATATTCCCAGCAAAACCGCTCCAAGGGCGATGAAACTCAGGATTCTGTAGCTTCCGCCAAGTTGGGACACGTCGTACAGAAAGATTTTGCCGGTGGTGAAGGCAATTAAAATCAGCGCCTGCCAGCGTAGGAAGGCACTGCGTTTGCGGAAGCCAACGGCCATCAATGCGGCGCCGTAAATCAGCCAAATGGCCGAGTAAGTGAATCCGCGAACCAGAGACAGCTGGTGGTCATATTGCCAGTGATTGCCGACGGGAAGCATTTGTCGATCAAAATAATCCGCAACTTCGAGGGTAAGAGCGGTCAATGCCAGCAGATTGAGCGCTATTACCGCGAGCTGTAGAAAAGGGCGTTCGTTTTGTGCGGCGTGCTGCTTCCCAAAGACGGCGATGCCAGCCAGAACCGCAATGGCAACCACGTAGGTAGCAAATCGCGCATTGAATATCAGGGTGTTCGCCTGCATCTGGTCAAAAACCAACAAGCGAAAAATTCCCAACGAGAGAGCGGCAACCGCGAGATGACGCAGGAAATTAGTTTGCGTGCGCACGCTGATCCACAAAAGGACCGCCGATTCGATCAGCCAGCTGATGGTTATCCAGTGGGCCTCGAGCTTTAATGGAATGGCAATGGTGATGAAGGCGATGGCGATGGCCACATGCAATAAATTGATTACGCTTACGTCGTCGCCAGGGAAGCGCTTTTTAAACAAGGCGCTGATGCACAAATAGAAGGCGGCCAACGCGAGCGCAAACCAGGTGAGCGTGGTCGTTTCACTTTCATACATGAAATACAATTGCAGAAAAAATACCACCGCATTCATGAGCGGGAGCATGGTCAGCGTCATGCTGGGGCCGGAAAATCGAGTAGAGCGTTCCTGACGGGAAGCCAGCGGGATTGCCGCGAAAATAGCTGCGAAGAGCGCGGCGAAAAAAACGGTGAGTGGCCGTTGGTCGCGGTTGTAGTAGGCGGAGTACCAGCCGAGGTATAACACGAGGGTTCCAGCAAAACTTCCCCACTGTAAACGGCGCCAAGGTTTGACGACGGCCATCAGAAGAATGGCCAAGTCCAGGAGGACGAGGTAGGAGAAAAGGACGGCTTCGTGATTCTGGCCGGTGGATAGCAGGGCGGGCGTGGCAAAACCGCCGATCATAGCAAAGCTCGCGAGCAACTCGGCGTCCTGGCTTAAGGCCAGCGCGATGGTTGACGCGGTAACCAGGATCATCGCTACAAAAGCTGCGCTCGCAGGGATCAGGTGATAAACCTGAAACGCGCCCCACAGGGATAGGTACAGCGTGCCAATGCCCACTGCTTTCAAGGAGTAAGAAAACGCAGCGTGGCCGCGCGCGCGGAAGCGCTCGCTCCACAAGATCAGCGCGATTCCACATAACAGCCCTATACCGATTCGCCCACCGGGGCCGATCCAGTTATTTTCAAATGCATATTTAAGAAAATATGAAACACCGATGAGCATGGCAGCGATGCCGATGCGGTTCAGCCAATACTGTCCGATCTTTTTTTCCAGATCGCCTTCTCGGCCGCGAGGAATCGAGAGAGGCGTTCGGGGTGGCGTGTGGAAGCCGGGCGATGCAGCGCCGGGGTTGAATATGTGCTCGTGAGTTGGAGAGACAGGGGATGGCGATGGAGTTGACGGCTTTACAGGTTCCGGCTTTACAGGTTGAGGGACGGGCGCCGAAACCGGCTTGGAAGGCAATTCACGCGCCAGCTCCAGCTGGTAGACGCGCGCAGTCAGGGCTGCGATCTGCGTCCTGAGCGCTTCCAACTCATTGGGAGGGTCGGCCACTTCGCGTACGTTATCGCAACTGGGCCATAGCGCATAGTGCCCCAATCAGGAAAGTGTCACATGTTAAATAGCAACCCCGACACCAGACAGAGACCATTAACAGGTCTAAGTCGTTTTCATCAAGGACTGCAGCGCTGAGGCAGCATCACGCAGCGACCGTTGCTCCGAATGAGGCGTGGCCGGAACGCTTTTTAGTTCTTGCATGCGTTGCTGAACCGCAAGGAGGGCCAATCCAGCCTTCAGTTTGAGTTTTGCTGGATCAATTTCAACGAGGGCGGAAAGATATAATTCTCGCCAATCCTTTATGGGTTCCCATACTGCGGCGATACAACCATCGGCGAATACAAACGCACGATACCGGATGGGTATAGGGTTTCCGTCTT
>DATHGV010000325.1:0-17606 GCA_035490135.1 Candidatus Methylomirabilota bacterium | reverse complement strand
AATCATGGCGCCGGGTGTGAAGTCAGGCGCAACTTTGCGGATCTGCTTGACGGGAATGACGATGTCCGCGGCCTTTCGCGTATGGTCGCTGGGGTTGGAAACGGCAATTTTGATATTTTTGATCTGCGGGGCTCCCTGCGTTGAAGTCATGCAGAAAGCCGGAAAGATCCACAGCATTGCGAGGAATCTCTTACGCATAAGATTTCGATTTTCTCCAGTAGACGGTGAAGCGCGCGAAAGAAATTTAGGTCACGAAATATAGTCTTCCCGGCACGGCGTGAAGACATCGATTACCAGGGACTCCTCCATTGCGGAAGCCTCATGTTGCACGCCGCCGCGGACAACAAAAGTGTCGCCCGCGCGCAATTCAAAGGTTTTGCCGAGACAAATGACTTTCAGATGTCCACGTACAATGTAGACAACCTGATCGTGCGGATGGCTGTGCATCGTTCCAACCCAGCCTTTCACCATGTGGTGCTCAGCGAGAAAAAGCTTATCGTTGTAGGCGAGCACGCGACGTGTGAGACCCGATTCCGGGTGGGATTCTTTGGCCTGATTGCTGAGTGTCACTATCAGATCTGGATAAATTCTGCTTTGTGTTTCCATTTTGCGGCTCCTGTTCAATGCGCTTCAGCGGTGCGCTCGGGTTTGGCTGCCATGGCTGTTCTCGCGTCCTTTACAAGCTCGGCGTACCGCATCGCCAAATTGCTAATCAACTCCGATTTGCGCTCTTGAAATGCATGTTTCAAAACTAATTCGCCGCCTACGCCCAGCGCAGCCGCACCGGCGCGAATGTAGTCAGCCGCGGTTTCCAGATTCACGCCTCCGGTGGGCACCAACGGAACATGCGGCAGAGGGCCTTTAAGCGCCTTGATATAGCTCGGGCCCCCTAAATTGCTACAGGGGAAAATTTTGACGAAGTCGACACCTGCGTCCCAAGCGGTCATGACTTCGGTGGGAGTGAGCGCTCCGGCCATGATGAGCATGTCCAGATTGTGAGCAGCGGCGACTGTTTTCTGTGAAAAGCCCGGAGTGACGAGAAACTGAGCGCCAGCATCGAAACACTGGAGCGCGAGATCCTGATTCACGACTGTGCCTGCTCCGACCAGAAGTTTTGGCATGGTCTTCACTAACTCGGAGATGACGTCCAGCGCTTGCGGAATAGTCATGGTGATCTCGACGATGGGAATCCCACCCTGCCATACCGCCTCGGCCGCAAATCTCGCCTCTTTGGGAGAAGCGGTGCGGATGACCGGCACGATTCCTATTTTTTCAATGAGAGCGCGAATTTCCTGTTTCTTCATCACAAGACACGCCACCTTTTCAACGGGCTCAGCGGACGATTCTCGCTCCCGCGCCCTTCATTACGTGAAGAACTTCGTCGAGTGTTGCCATGGTGGTATCGCCCGGTGTGGTCATGGCCAACGCTCCATGAGCGGCACCGCATTCGACGGCCCACTGCGGATCCTTACCCGTGAGGAATCCATAAATCAGACCGGAGGCGAAGGAATCGCCCCCGCCCACGCGATCGAAGATCTCGAGATTCTCGCGATTTTTGGCCTGATAGAAATTGCCATCGTGGTAACAAACGGCTCCCCAGTCATTGCGCGTCGCGGTGGTAGCCTTGCGAAGAGTGGTGGCCACGACTTTGAAGGGAAAATCGTTCAGGACTTTCCGGAGCATCTGTTTAAAGGCTTCGGGGTCGAGTGCGGAAAGAAGCTCTTGGGTTCCGTCCACTTCGTAGCCGAGCGCAGCCGAAAAATCCTCTTCATTGCCGAGCATGACATCCACGTAGGGAGCAATACGCCGGTTAACCTCCTGCGCGCGTTTCTTGCCACCGAAACTTCGCCACAAAGAATCGCGATAATTGAGGTCGTAAGAGGTGACCACGCCGTGTTTTCTCGCGCACTGCAGGGCTTCGATGGCGACCTCTGGAGTCGTTTCGGAAAGCGCGCAGAAGATCCCGCCGGTATGAAACCAGCGCGCGCCGTTTTTGCCGAAGATGGACTCCCAATCGATTTGACCGGGTTTGAGCGTAGACACCGCAGTGTGACCGCGATCCGAACATCCGAGCGCCGCTCGCAGACCAAATCCTCGTTCCGTGAAGTTCAGCCCGTTGCGAACAGTTCGACCAACTCCGTCATAGTCCAGCCATCGAATCAAGGAGGAATCGACGCCGCCCTGGTAAATCAGGTCCAGGAGGAGTAAGCCAACGGGATTCTTAGCAAACGCAGTAACGATCGAAGTTTCGAGTCCGAAACATCGCTTCAAACCGCGCGCAACGTTGTACTCTCCACCACCTTCGCTGACTTCGAAGTGCCTGGTGGTCCAAATGCGATAGTCGCCTGGATCAAAGCGCAACATCACTTCGCCCAGGCTTACAAAGTCCCAACGACATGCGTCCTTTTGCTTGATGGATAAAGCCATTTCGCCTCTTAACGAGCTAGCCAGCCGCCGTCCACGGCCAGGACGTGTCCGTGCACATAGTCGCTCGCCGATGAACAAAGGTATAAGGCCGCACCGGCGATGTCCTTGGGTTCTCCCCATCTCGCTGCAGGAATCCGGTCCAGAAGTTGGCGGCTACGAACAGGATCCGATCGCAATGCGGTGGTATTGTCCGTCGCCATATATCCGGGGGCTATGGCGTTTACGTTGATGCCGTGAGAGGCCCATTCGTTCGCGAGCGCCTTTGTTAACAGCGCAATTCCGCCTTTTGCAGCGGCATAGGCCGGGACAAAAACCCCACCCTGGAAGGAGAGCAACGAAGCAATGTTCACGATCTTACCGCCAAGCCCTCGCTGGAGCATGTGTCGTCCGGCAAGCTGCGAGAGGCGAAAAGCCGCAGTCAAATGAACGGCGATCAGTTCGTCCCAGAATTCCATGGGATATTCCGCAGCGGGAGCTCTTCGGATGGTGCCGGCATTATTCACCAGGATGTCGATTGAGCCAAACTCTGCGATGGTTTTTTCGAAAAGCGCGGTGCACGAATTAGGGTCCGCCAAATCTGCAGGGAAGTAGAACGTTTTGCGGCCGGCTGCGGAAATCGCATCGCAGGTAGTTCCAGGATTCGGATCTCGCCCGTGGCACGCGACATTTGCGCCGGCTTCGGCCAAAGCCAGGGCGATTGCAGCCCCCAATCCCCTGCGCGAACCGGTGACGAGAGCGTTCTTGCCGTTCAATTGAAAGTTCTCCAGGAACATAGATTCAGATTTGTCCAATTCGCGCAGGTATGAGTTTCGGACTCAGCAGTTGAATCAACAGCAGGGCAATGAGGTAAGCCGATGCCGCCATAAAAAACGGAATCATGTAGCTGCCGGTCCATTGCAGAAGGTGCCCCACAATTTCAGCGATGAGCATTCCACCCACGGCTCCCGCCATGCCTCCGATTCCCACCACCGACGCTACGGCGCGCGAAGGGAACAGGTCGGAAGTCAGCGTAAAAAGGTTTGCAGAAAAACCTTGATGCCCCGCGGCCGCGAGTCCAATCAATAATGTGGCTGGCCACAGCCCGGACACGCGAAATACTGCCGCAACCGGGACGACACACAAAGCGCTGATCAACATAGCCCATTTTCGCGACGCGTTAGTTGAAAAATGCCGCCGGATGAGGCTGGATGATAGCCATCCGCCCGCAATACTTCCCAGGTCGGAAATCACATAGATGACCACGATGGGTAACCCGATCTGCGTCAGATGCAGACCGTGCTGTCGTTGCAGATAGTCAGGGATCCAGAAGAGATAGAACCACCAGATGGGGTCAATCATGAATTTTCCAGCGGCGAACGCCCAGGTTTGTTTGTGAGGCAGAAGCTGCCCCCATTTTATCTTGCCGGTCTGCTCGACGGGATCACTCTGTATGTACTCTCTTTCACCGCTGGAGCAGCACGAATGTTCTTCAGGCTTTCGGTATAGCCACAACCAGACAACCAACCAGGCGAATCCCAGAGAGCCGGTTAGCAAAAATGCCCAGCGCCATCCAAGGTGAACGGCGATCCACGGGACAATGAGTGGGGTAACGATGGCGCCGATGTTGGTTCCGGCGTTGAAGATTCCGGTTGCGAGGGCGCGCTCTTTTTTTGGAAACCATTCCGCCACGCACTTAATGCTTGCCGGAAATACTCCGGCTTCCCCGAAACCCAAGGCGAACCGAGCCGCTGCAAAACTGGCAAGCGAGAACGCGAACGCGTGCCCCATGGATGCCAGGCTCCAGAAAACCATGGCCACCGAGTAACCGATTCGCGTACCCAGACGATCAATCAGGCGGCCAACAAAAATCATGCCCAGCGCATAAGCGGCCTGAAAAGCGAACACCAGATTCCCGTAATCGATTTCATTCCAGCCGAACTCATGCTGCAGAGGACCCTTGAGGACGCCGAGGACCTGCCGGTCCATATAGTTTTTGGTTACGCCGAAAAATAAGAGTCCGCAGATGACCCACCGAAAGCGACCCTTGAAGACACTCGCCCACGGTGATTCAGGCGAAGATGCCGAAACGTCTCCGGATCTTTCGGCCCCGGTTTCAACCATCGAGCGCTGATCGGCTATTGGCTTCACGTGGCTTTGCCAAGTCGTTTATTTGCGGGCGGCTTCCAGTCCGGAACTGGATTGTTGAAATCCCGGCTGAACATTAACCACTCCAAATTTCCGGTCTTCGACTTCCCGGTGCGCGGCCATGGCCCACAGAAAAGCGATCCTGTGACCTGGCACGGAAACATTAGGGTGGTAGCCGCTGGGCATCAACACGGCATCACCATCGCGCACTGCGGTTACCAATTCCGGATATTCAGTATCGTTGTATACCAGCTGAAGACCATAGGCCGGCTCGGGCATATCGAAATATACATACATCTCTTCCAGCATTTTGGCGTGCTCATGGGGCGGCCAGCTTGTCCAGTTACCCGGATCGGAAAAGGTGAAGCCCGCAAGCAGGCGGCCCGCTTCCACATTGTCGGCAATCAGTACGTTCAATTCGCGTTTGGATCCGGGGCCCCCGGTGACAAATTTCATGCTGGGATTCCTGGACACGTCCGCGTAGCGAACGACTTTCAAAGGGTAGGTCCCTTTGACGTCAGCCGCGAACTCCGCGAAATCCACGGAACTTTTCGTCGACACTGCAATCTCTGAATCACGTGGGATATAGATGGCGTCAAATTGTTCCAATTCGAAATCGCCGCTAGCGGTTTTTACCAGACCATTTCCTGAAAGGCAAATTAGAGCGGTTTCGTGATCCCCATTGGAAAAGGAAATCAGAGGCTTGGCGGAATTCAAAATAATGCGGCCATAGGATAGATGGCGCATAGTGCTGTTTTCTGGAGTGACCGCAACATGACGTCCAGTCTGAGCGTTGGTTTTTCGAAACACCATTTTGTTAAGAGCAATTGCGGGTTGCGTACTCATAAACAACTCCTTTGGTTAGACCTAATTCGTAAACTTCCACGAACGAAGACAACTCAGTCTATTGACTTGCTCAGCTAAAGCCCGAAACTCACGCCCGCTGCGTTTTAAAACGTAAAGCGCAATCCAAGCTGTAATTGGCGCATCGCGCTAGCCGAGGTGATTTGCCCGAAGGTAGAGGACCCAACCGTGGCGCCGTTGCCTGACGGAGCATTCAGACTGACGATGTTGAACACATTATAGGCGTCTGCTCGCAGCTGCAGGCCCATGCCCTCGCGTAACCGAGACAATCGGAAATCACGGGAGATCGCCAGGTCCGCGTCCTTGAAAGTCGGGCCACGCAGCATGTTTCGACTCGAGTTTCCATCGACAGCGATACCATTGACCAGCGTGGACGGATTTTGCGAGAACGCGCCGATATTAAACCACTCTGCAGCGGTTCGATTGACCGCCAGAGGATTTTGCTCCGGAACGAGCTGAGCTCGTTCCACAGCACTGCCCGTCAAGTTCGCGTCTTTGCCGTTCAAAATGGTGAAAGGCAATCCGCTATGAACGTTAACAATGGAAGAAACAGCCCAGCCGTTCATTAAAGTGCGCCCGAGGAAATTCTGTCCATGGTAATAATCTAGTCGCCACACCACCGACGCCGCGAATTGATGGCGGATATCGAAATCCGCCGGGCCGTGCTCCAGGCGCAGATTCGATGGGTCTTCCGCACCCCCCTGGGTAGTATTGTTGTCCAACTGGACGCTATCAAACGTATGGCTGAAAGTATAAAAACCGTAAAGCATTACTCCACGCGTCATTCGCATTTGGACCGTCGTCTGCAAACCATGGTACGAAGCGGTTTGATTGGATTGTGTGAGGAGGACCGTGCCAAACGGGCTTCCGGGTGTAGCGCAGGTGGCGACACCCGTATTGTCGATGGGCCGGCGCGCGGTGATATTACCGGAGGCGCTGGTCGCGCAGGTGGGTGCAAGAGCGCCAGTGGCAGGGGAATTGATGTCCTGGGAGAAGGGTAAGTCGTGACTCAAAGTCCCCACGTAAGCAGCAGAGACGCTGAGATTCGAAGTGACTTGGCGCTGAACGGATAAATTCAGCTGATAACTGTACGGCCATTGGAAATTTTTAGCGAAACCGAAAAATGGGCCACCGGGAGTGATGAACTGTGGCGGAACGAATGGAAATGGATCAATGCCGGAAACGCCGCTGCCCGCGCCGCTCGAACAAATTACGGTTGGGCCAAGGGGAGCGCCCGAGGCATTTTTTGCCACTAGCTTGTTGTAGGGACAGGCAAGCGTCGCGCCCATCGGCACGGCAGTCAAACCGGAACCTGTCACTTGCTGATTGAGGTTGGTAAACGAATAGCGTACTGCGGAAGGTTCGAAATTGGTCACCGTGTTCCATTCATTTCCGGAAACGCTTCCGTAAAACACGCCTGCGCCGGCTCGGACCGATGTCTTACCGTCGCCGGACGGATCCCACGCTAATCCTATTCTGGGTGAAACATGGTGCCAGCGGACCGGTACGATTCCGCGCGTAACGCCTGGGTCGCCGGTGAACAGAGCTCCGGTCGGCGCATTGGGGATCACGGTTGACTGCTCGCCTACCTGGAAGCTCGTCCCACGATTAAGAGGATCAGTAGGCGGAGTTTGAATGTCCCATCGTAAACCGAGATTCAAGGTCAGGCGCGGGAAGACTCGGAAATTGTCCTGCGCGAATAATCCTGTGCTCCAGCTGTTGGTATATCCAGTCACCGGGGCATCCTGTGAAAGGGATGTCGGCAGGCCCATTACGAAATTCGCGAGAGCGGGAACGGCAATGGTCTTGCCCGAAGCGGAATCCTTGATGTTCGTGCCGTTGAAGCCAAATACTCCGTAATTGTTCAGCAATGTCTGCTGAATGTCTTTGTCGAGAGTTTCATCGGCACCGAAGCTGATCGAATGGCGGCCGTGGTTATAGCTGACCACATCACGCACGTTGTAAAAGTTTGAGCCCGCTACCGGACCGGCGATGGCGCTAGCTCCTGTAAAGAAACCAGTCACTGTAATTTGCGGAAGGGAATGAGGTCCTTGAATTGTGAATTCCGAGCCCAGATCGCCCAGTGAAGTCTCTGGCAGATTCAACCGGCCACCAAAATTCCGGGTATACCCAAGCCAGACTTGGTTAACGAGATTGGAGTTGGCCGTCCAAGTGTGGCTGATGTTCAGATTTTGCTGACGCCAGTTGAATTGTTGGATGGCCCAGGGAATGTTGCCGTTTGGCTGTCCGGAGGTGGAATTCAAGGGCGGCACAACATTGGTTCCGGTGGTATAAAAGTAGCTTCCGCTCAACCGCTGGTTGCTGGTTAGATTGTGATCCAACTTAATAATGAATTCGTCGGTGTTATAAGGGCTAGCAGCCGTTCCTTGCCAGCCGGTTGCGCCCACGTTCGCCACTGGAATGGTCGGAAAAGCGACCGACGCATTTGTGGGATTTAGTAATTTTTGTGCGACTGGGTCAAGCAGCGAAGGACAAATCACCGTTAATGAGCCACAGGTGTACTGCTTCGGCAAGGCCGTCACCACACTGGTAAAGTCGCCAGTCCGTTCGGTGGCAGTCGGAACAGTCGCACCGTTGAAAAAAAAACTGCTGAGCTGACGCAGCCCCTGGTAGGACACAAAGAAAAATGTCTTGTCCTTTCTTATGGGGCCGCCGAACGTTCCGCCAAATTGATTTCGCCTGAGGGGAGGTGTGGCGAGGGTGGAGTTCCAGTTGTTCGCGTTAAGTGCACTATCCCGCCAGTATTCGAACAGCGCACCGTGAAAGGCGTTGCTACCCGATTTGGTTAGAACTGTGATGACCCCGCTGGACATTTTGCCGTATTCCGCGTCGTAATTGTTAGTTTCCACGCGGTATTCCTGGATAGCGTCCGGATTAGGAAGTATGTTGCCGGTGTTTCGCAAGCCGGTCATATTGATCCCGCCATCGAGATAATAACTCACTGATCCCGCGCCACCATCCACACCTCCATTGATGAAAGTTCGTTGCTCCGGATATCCAAGGGTTATCACCGGATTGGGTTGGCCAGGGTTAAACGTGCTGTTCTGGACTCCCGGGGTAAGTTCGAGCAACTGGTACACATTGCGGTTTACCAGGGGCACATTTTCAATTTCTTCGGGCTGCATGGTCCGTCCGATTTCCGGACTGGTGGTATTAATGAGCGGCACGCGTTCTGTGACGGTGACGGTTTGGTTCACGTCACCCAATTGCATCATCACGTCCACGCGGGCGGGAACATTCACTTCCAGCACTACACCGCTTAGAACCGTTTTTTTGAAGCCAGGTGCGGTGACCTCCACTTGATAGCTGCCTACGGGAAGCAACTCGATGCGGTATTCCCCTTCGGCGTTGGGTTGTACGGTCCGGGAGAGGTTAGTGTCGGTATTTGTTACGGATACTTGGGCGCTCGCCACCGCGGCGCCAGTTGCGTCCACCACTTGGCCATACATCGTGGTGGAGGTGATCTGCGCCCTCAGACCCACCGATGAAGTTACGACCAGCAAGCAGAAAAGTATTACCACCCCGAGTTTTCTACGCATTGGTTTCTCCTATGGCTGCGCAGGGCACCTCTGCGCGAGTTCATACTCCGTTGCTCTCAGAAAGAGGCGCGGCAACTCTGCCTCACCAAAGTCGTCGTACCGCATTATGAGACTACGTCTCATTCTCAAATTAGGCCCAAAAAAAACCGGCTCTCGCCGGAATTTTCCCCTTCTTGCAAATTTCTTAACCGACCGCCTCTCGCACCAGCTCCACCGCTGTCGGTCGATATCCAAGGTCGTGGGACAATTCCCCGGCCGCCTTCATGACGGCCTTGCCGATCTCCGGAATTCTTTCTTTTGTCACTCGAAACGCCGGTCCGGAAACACTCAGGGCCGCCAATAATTTCCCCGTATCGTTGCGCACTGGCGCGCTTAGGCAGCGCAGCCCCGGTTCCTTCTCCTCGTTATCGATCGCGTATCCCCGCGAGCGGATGGCCCGCAATTCCGCTTTGAGCGCTGAGGGGGTGGTGATGGTATTCGGCGTAATCGATTTAAGTCCCCAGCGCCGGATGATCTCGTTCACCTCGGCGTCCGGCAACTCCGCTAGCATCGCTTTCCCGACCGCAGTGCAATAGGCTGGAGCGCGGCTGCCGACTGTACAACCGGTGCGTACGCTCTGGTGCGACTCAATCTTCTCGATGTAGAAGACTTGTCCGTCATCGAGCATGCAAAAGAAAACAGTCTCGCTAATCTCTCGCTGCAAGCGGTCCAAGTAGGGTCTGGCGTGGCGGCGCAAATCGATCGCGCCAAATGCCTTGGATCCAAACTCATAGAGTTTAAGGCCGAGGCGATAGCGGCCGGTGTCCACATTCTTCTCTACCAAGCGATGTTGTTCGAGCACCATCATCAAACGATGAGTGGTGCTTTTGTGTAGTTTTAGAGTCGAGCAGATCTCCGCCAAACTGCATTCAGTAGAGCTGTTGGCCAGAACTTCCAACGCAGCTAGAGCGCGATCAAGAACCTGGACGCGATAGGGTGACTTGTCTGTCTTGGATTGTGGCACGCGTCTCATAATATGAATGGGATTCCCATTGTCAAGAAAAAAATGAATGCTGGACGTCGAAAAAGCTGCATATTTCCCGTGTAGCCGGTACATTCTGTAACCTATGTCTCCGGGTTGGGGCCTCTGAACTCCGGGCGCTCCGACGAGACTCGAACTCGTGACCTCTGCCGTGACAGAGAACGCAACAGAAACTTAAAGACTTACGGGATGTCCGCCGGCGCGTAGCAACAGGGCCAGTAAGCGTCCGCCATGCGACTCAATCATTGACCGACTGATGGGCAGCCCCATGCCGGTCCCGTTATCTTTTGTTGTAAAGAATGCCTTGAAGATTTTTGAATGAATGACCTTTTACATTCTGAAGGTTCGAGGGTCAACTTTTTCAGTGGAGAAATTCCTCCCCGACACCTCGAGCAGATTATTCGCGACTGCAAGACCGCGGCGCATGTTCTCGCTGCGAAGTATGCGCAACACTTCCCAGAACCCTGGTGGTTCTGTTTCTTGCGCCTTCGCCGCACCGACCAGAACATCAGGAACGGCTTCGGCAAATTTCTTCAGTAACTCTGGATCCATTGATCCGAGAATCTTGGTCATGATCAAGAGATTGCGGATTCCGCGAATCGCTTCTGGTGTTTTGCTTGCGTCGACAACGATTTCAAGAATCTTGTTGCCGCCACCGACCATGCCTCGTAGTAGTTCGAGGACACCCTGATCATGAAGACCTTGCAACACTTCAAAACTGGCAAGCAGGGCTTCGGCATGCTCGTCCGGCGCCTTCTCCAAGCGCGAGCGCAGTTCTTCTCGTGGGTCGCGCTTCGGCAACTCGAGTGGAATCGGCTTAGCCATGGTTCTCCATCCTCAAATTAATTTGTTTGAATCTGAACAAGGCCGTTACCTGGCACGCGATAGTCCGGGCGCTTCCATTTCCGCTCCACCTCGACACCGTGCTGCGGCGTCGGATGGCCGAAGCGATGATTGACGCGCGGCAGCGGACTTTCGCCGATTTCAGGTAACACGCGCAGATGAACGGAAGCTTCTTTGTACGCTGGCGTGTGCGTCACTGCGTCGGTGTGGCTGCTGGTCAGCCGGTTCACAGGGCTCTCGACCGAATTCATGGGCATGTAGAGTTGTTTGCCCTGCACCCGGTCGGTAACGAGGGCACGCACGCGAACCTGTCCGTAACGTGAGGTCAGCTGCACCCATGTGCCGCTTTGAATGCCGCGCTGTTTCGCGAGCTCCGGAGAGATTTCGACAAAAGTATCGGGGGTCTTCTCGCGAATTCCTGGGACTCGGTAAGTCAGATTGCCTTCGTGGAAATGTTCAAGCAGGCGTCCATTATTCAGATGAAGATCGAATTCGGCATTGGGCTGGTCGGTCGGCTCTGAATGGATGAGCGGGAACAACCGGGCTTTGCCATCCGGGAAAGCAAATCCTTTGGTATAAAGCAGCGGCTGATCCGTTCCGTCAGCTGCAACCGGCCACTGAAGAGACTTAAATCCTTCGAGCCTTTCGTAAGTCACGCCCGCAAACAAGGGAGTAAGAGCAGCGATCTCGCGATAAATTTCGGAGGGGTGCTGATACTCCCAGTTCGCGCCGAGACGGTTGGCGATGTCCTGAATGATTCGCCAATCCGGGCGGCTGCCTTCCAGGGGCTCGAACACCTGATCGAGCCGCTGGATTCTTCTTTCAGTGCTCGTGAAGGTTCCCTCTTTCTCAAGACTTGGACTGGCTGGCAGCACCACGTCGGCAAAATGGCAAGTGGCGCTAAAGAAGATGTCCTGCACGACGAAAAAGTCCAACTTCGAGAGCCCGTCGCCGACAAAGTTTGCGTTGGAATCAACGATGCTCATCTCTTCGCCAAACATATACATGGCCTTGACCTTGCCTTCATAGATCGCTTCGATCATCTCGTGGTTGTCGAGTCCCTTCGTCGAAGGCAGTTGGACCTTCCAACTCGCTTCAAAACGCGATCGGACCTCAGGGTCATCGACGGATTGGTAACCGGGAAGAACATTGGGCATGGCCCCGTGATCGCTGGCGCCCTGAACGTTGTTGTGCCCACGCAACGGATACGCACCGGAACCCGTCTTCATGTAATTGCCGGTAATGAGCAGAAGATTGGATATGGCGGTCGAGGTGTCAGAGCCCATGGCGTGCTGCGTCACGCCCATGGCCCACAGAACACAGACACCATTGGCTTCGGCGATCATATGAGCAACTTTTTTTAGAGGGTCCTCGGAAAGGCCGCAAGTTCGCGAGGCAAACTCCATGGTGAAGGGCGCGAGACTCTTTTTGTATTCCTCGAGTCCATTGACCCATTGCGCCAGAAACTTTGTGTCGGCCATGCCATTGTCCAGCAAATAGCGGCTGACGGCGGAAAGCCAAACGATGTCGGTCCCCGGCTTAGGGCGCAGGAAGAGGTCGGCTCGCTTGGCCATTTCGTGTTCGCGCAAATCTGAAACGATGAGCTTTTGCTGGCGGAGTTTGTGAGCACGCTTTACGCGAGTAGCCAGGACAGGGTGACTCTCCGCCGTGTTGCTGCCAATGATGAGCACGAGTCCGGCGTTCTCAATGTCATCGATGGAGCCAGAGTCTCCGCCATAACCTACGGTTCGAAACAAACCTTGAGTCGCAGGCGCCTGGCAGTACCGTGAACAGTTGTCCATATTGTTGGTCCCGATGACGGCGCGCGCGAGCTTCTGCATGAGATAGCTCTCCTCATTGGTGCATTTCGAAGAAGAGACAAAAGCTAGCGAATCCGATCCGTTCTTTGCCTTAATCTCTGCAAACTTGCGAGTCACCAGGTCGAGCGCCTCGTCCCACGAAGCTTCGCGAAACTTGCCGTCTTCGCGGATAAGTGGTTTCGTCAAGCGGTCCGGACTATTCACGAAGTCCCAGCCAAATTTCCCTTTGATGCAAGTGGAGACACCGTTCGTAGGGCCATCCAAAGGTTGCACTTTCAGGATGTGGCGATCTTTCGTCCAAATGTTGAAACTGCAGCCGACACCGCAGTAGGTGCAGACTGTCTTGGTGCGGCGGATGCGCAAATCCCGCATGTGCGACTCGGCTTCCGAGAGCTTGAGGATCGCACCATAGCCGGTCTCCGGCTCGACGCCCTTTACCACATCAATCATGCCGCACAGCGCGGGGTTTGGCAGGGCGGTAAAAAATCCGGCATGGCGGAGCATGGATTTCTCCATCAGCGCGTTGCAGGGGCAAACAGAAATGCAATGGCCGCAGGAGACACAGCTGGATTCTCCAATTGTTGAGCCGCCATCCCACAGCACGCGGGGATGAGGATCCTCCCAATTAATCGAAAGAGTTTCATTGACCTGCAGGTCCTGGCAGGCTTCCACGCATCGGCCGCAAAGAATGCATTGTTGCGGGTCGTAGCGATAGAACGGGTTGGTATGATCCTCTTCGTAAGGCTTGGAATGATACGGAATAGGCTGATGCTCCATGGCCAGCAATTTTTCGGTGTTGTGAATAGTGCAATTTCCGTTGTTGTTATCGCATACCGTGCAGTAAAGCACGTGGTTGCTGAGAATCCGACCAAACGCCTCTCGTTGCGCTGCGGCGGCCTTCGCTGAGTTTGTGAGAACTTCCATTCCTGCAGAAACGATGGCCGCGCAGGCTCGCGTGAGTTGCCCGTTGGTCTCTACCATGCAGGTATCGCAGGTCTGGATAGGACCGAGCTGTGGGTGATAACAAACCTGAGCAATGTTTATGCCGGCTCGATTGATTACGTCGATCAAACGTTCACCGGTAATCGCTTCGTGAGCTACGCCATCGATTGTTACCGCTATCATCGAATTGCCCTCAAACGCGAGTTAGATCCAGAACTTGTAACCCAGGGCGGTATTTACGGTGACCGCCCAGGTGCAATACATAAGCCAGATTCCGGTGAGGCATTGGAACAGTGCTACAAGCCGCCCGCCGGTGGTCCACCCGGCCAAGCGCGTTGGAACTTCGACGAGATAAATCAAGGTCAAGCCAATAAAAATAATCATGACGGGGACATCTCCGGCACGGCCAAACACGTATGCTCCGAGGACCGAAATGAAGAGATAAGCGATGGCCATCCATCCGTCCGGTGCGGCGCTTGACCCGACGTAGCGGCGATACGCCATCGCGAACCAGTGGATTCCGTACACCGTGAATGCCACGCCGGCCATGTAAAGCGGTGCGGCGTTTCCAAAGACGTTAAACCAGGTCAACCCCACCATAAGATAAACGCCGGTGAGAAATTGGCAAAAACCCGGCATCCAAAACCCCCAAAGGCCCATCGTACGATCTACTTCGGGGCTGCTTTGGGGATAACCGAAAAGAGCCTGCCCACCCCAGATAAAGTAGCCTGTACCGAGACCGAAAAATCCAATCGCGATGGGCCAAAATGGCGAACTAGCGAACGTTAGTGATTCTTGTGTCATTTTCTGCGACCTCGTCCATTAACGTTAATTACGCAATCTATACGGCCGGGTCTGCGATACCTGGCCGACAGCGCGTTGATTCTGTTTCTACAAGGACTTTCCTAATTACTCGTCTGCGCTTACCAAGCATTGGCTAGTACTAACGCCATCGCCGCGTGTTCGGTCCAGCGCAACAGCGTTGCGGAGTTGATACCGTCCGGTTCCGGCGCTACATCGTTCATCAGTTGAACGGAAATACGCCCTCGCTGGTACTGCGCGAACAAAAAGCGTCTGGCGTTCTCCGGGTCCTGGATTGTTTGCAATAGCCAGTTCACTTCTTCTTTATTCATGACGCTCTCCTTATTTGCCGTTCGGCGCCACGGTGAATGAGAGCACGCGTATTTCCACGCTGGCGTGTCTGACTGAATCGCGATTGTGCTTGCATCGAAAGGGGTTAGCAGCGAAATGGAAGGCGGGAGCAAAACCACACAGGCAAAGAAGACCACTCCCTGACAGACTGTCAAAGTGTTGGACGGACTTGCGAGGAAGACAACCGGTCCGGGCCATGGGAGTGAGACAGCAGTTGCGTCGTGATTACCACTGCGGGCAGCAGATAAATAAACGTCACGCAAACCCACATGAGGGCGCCCGCATACTCCTGGTCTTGAAGTGGTGAGATAGAGAACTGTTGATTTTCGGACAGGTAGCACGGATAGACAACGCGGTCGCAAAAGGTAAGAAATGCGGAAAGCATGTCACACGGGAAGGTGGCAAAAAAAAGGTATAAAACAGTGGACCATCGTGGCGACTGCGCGACGCTTGGCCAAGGCTGGATGACCGGCCACCAAAAGAGTAGACCGGTTGCGAAAAAACATGCGTACTCGAATGTGTGCCACACACTGGAGTGCATGGCCAATTCGAAGGCCGCTGGAACGTGCCATCCGATGAGAGCGATCACGGCGGCAAGCCAGCAGAAAATCGGATTTCCAAGAGCGCGGCCCAATCGCCGCATCGTGAACCAAGACAGAAATCCGACTGAGGCTTCACGCACGAGCCGCTGCGGTAAGGTTTGCATCAACGATCGGAACGGGGCTCCGAGCAGAATCAAGGGCGGAGCCACGGCCATCAATAGAACATGGTCCACCATGTGGATGGAGAGCAACTCATGGTGAAGCGTTCGCAGCGGCGAACCCAAGGCAAGCCACAGCGCAAACATCCCGCTCATGAAGGCCGCAACCTGCCATGGCAAAATCAGGTTTGGACTGGTGTTCCGTAAACGCGACCAACCGCGGAAGTAGCCGCACGCCACGAGGAACAGAGCAAATGTAACTGGGTAGGAGATGGACCATGGCGCGAACTCGGATTGGATTGGAGGTGCCATGTTTAACTTGTGGAGCGCACCACGAACTACTTCTCTCCGCTTTTTCCAAGCGCCATAGCTCGCGAAGCGTCGCGCGCCGGCGCTTGTCCCTCCGGATGTAGCGTTTGAAGAAATGCCACGAGAGCGGTTGTCTCTGCCGGACTGAGATTTTTGCCATAGGCTGGCATGTTTCCACCGCCTTGAATTACCTGACGTATCAACTGGTCCTCTGTAAGTTGCACAGCTACGGTGTCCAACGCCGGACCGCGCTGACCTCCATCTTGGCCAAGGGCGTGGCAGTTATGACATTGCTTCGCCTGGAAAACGAGAGCGCCTTGCCTCTCGACTGCAGTCCGGTGTTGTAGGAAGCGAGGAGGTATGGGATCACTGCTCCATGCATTCATGTGCGGACTCCAGGGGGTATATCCCGCGAGATGGGTGAAGGTTGCGAGTGTAACGGCGATAAGTAGAATCGTAAGAACAGCAATCGGGCGCCGACGCCAACTTTTCTCTCCCTCGCCGGAGAGAAATGGGAGAAACAGCAAGGCTCCGATCACGATGACTGGGCCGATGAGCAGAGCCGGCGTCTCCATCGATGGAGGCAAGAAAGAAAGGACTGCATAAAGCCACAAAAAGAAGTAATCGGGTTTTGGCGCGGTTTGGATGATGGTCGGGTCCGGCTGGCCGGTTGGTCCGAAGGGGCCAAAGAACACGGCGCAGGCGGCCACCGCCAACAGAATAAACGCGGCGAAGAATAGATCTTTCCACACCGCATAGGGCACGAAAGGAGCGCCGTCTTTCTGCGTTAATTCGTGATATTCCTTTTCGTAGGTTGCTTTCTTGACGATACGCCCGGGCATTGGCCATTCATTGATCCCGAGTTTCAGCACCAACAAGAGATGCACGGCGACGAACGCAATCAGCATCCCCGGTATTACGAACACGTGCAGGGCGAAAAATCGCGACAGGGTGGCGCCGGCTATGATTGGTCCACCCAGCATCAATTTCAAGATGACCGGCCCTAAAACTGGGACACGGCTGGCAATCGACGCTCCGATTCCGAGTCCCACGAGCCCGAGCATGCGCCAGCACTTGAGATTTTCTTAGACAAAGAAAACCCCACGGATTGGTCGCATTTTGAATTGGAATTATGCCTGCCGGTTCGGAAACTGGCAGAGATGAGGAGTTTGAACTCCGGGGGCCCGAAAATCTGGGATGATCGAAATGAAGGACAATAAACGAGCCACTGCTTAAGGGAGGAACTTATGATCGACGGAATTGGCGGCGCTTTTCTGTTTTCTAACGATACAAAGAGATTGGCAGCTTGGTATCGCGATTGCCTCGGAATAGTTCCTCAGGGCGAAGATGCTGAGTGCAGTTCCATCTATGCAGCGTTCGAATATAGGGATCTTGCCAACCCGGAGATCAAGCGAACGATAGCGTGGGCGATCATGCCCACGGATCAAGACATCAAGGATAAGCCACGAACGGGTAAGATTAATTACACAGTGAAGAACATGGGAGAAGTCCTCAGCCATCTTAAGAGTAAAGGCGTGGTAATCGAACAGACCGAGGAATATCCCTCAATGGGGACCTTTGCGTGGCTTAAAGATCCAGATGGCAATCCGATCGAGCTTTGGGAGCCATCCAAAGAGTGAATAGAAATCCCTGATTCGTGAAGCCCCAAGGCCGCTCCAGGCCCCTGCCCTCCCGCCCGCATTGCCAGGTTTTGCCACCGCAAAGCAATTCACTTGCCTGCTTTCCTCCCTACTCCACAAGGCTCACAAGGCGATATTCGAAGATTCTTCTGCGCCAAACTGTGGCGCCGGAGGATCACAATGCAACGCGGAAGTCTGGCATTA
>DATHGV010000324.1:0-2251 GCA_035490135.1 Candidatus Methylomirabilota bacterium | reverse complement strand
TGGGGTTATCTCGATTACGACCGCGCTCGGGAGAAGCTTAACCTGGCACAAAAAAGTTTGCCTAACGACCCGCTGCCGTTTCTGCTGGCCGGCTACATTGATCGACGGCAAAGCCGGTGGGATGAATCGACCAAAAATTTCGAGCGCGCCATTGAGCTCGACCCGCAAAACCCTGTTATTCTCCAACAAATCTCTAGAAGCTATCAATGTCTGCGCCGTTATGCTGATGCCGAGACAGCCCTGGACCGCGCAGTCGCGCTTGTTCCCAAAGACACAGCGTTGCGAGCTTCACGTGCGGAGATCGAGCTCCTATGGCATGCTGACCCCCGCCCGCTCACCTCGACGATCCGGGCAATTATCGGCGAAGATTCGCGCGAAGCCGTAACCATAGCCGAGTTTTGGCTTGAAGGATCGCTGTGCGAGCGTGATTTCGATGGCGCGCTTCGCGCGCTAGCTGCGCTGCCGGGGGTCGCTGGGTGTCAGGTAGAAACTATTCCGTTTCCGCGGTCCTGGTGTGAAGGCGTGGTTGCGCAGATGCGTGGCGATGGAGTGGCGGCGCGCACTGCATTTACCAGCGCGCGTAACGAAATGGCGAAACTGGTGCGCGAGCAACCGTCCTACCCAGAAGCGCTGTGCGCGCTTGGCATGGCCGACGCGGCCCTTGGCCAAAAGGAGGACGCGATTCGGGAAGGCCGCCGGGCCGTCGAGCTATTGCCGGTGACGAAAGAGTCGATCGCTGGTTCGCTTTTAGTGCAATATTTGGCGCTGATCTATGCCTGGACCGGAGAGAAGGATCTCGCCTTCGAGCAGTTAGCCATCGCGGCACGCCTTCCCGGATATTTGAGCTACGGCCAGCTTCGCCTTCACCCGTATTTCGATCCGCTGCGCGGCGATCCGCGTTTCGACAAGATTGTCGCCTCGCTTGCGCCAAGGTAGGGCGGCATCCGTTGGAGTTGCACCGCGGTTATTGTCTTCGACCAGGGTAACGGTATTGTTAGGGTTGCTAAGGGTGAACGCTCAAGACACGCCCGTTGAGTCCAAGCCGGATCTCCCGCTGGAGATCGCGCATCTCTTGTTAGTCGATGTGGTGGGCTACTCGAAGCTGCTCGTCAATGAGCAGATTGAACTTCTCCAGGAATTGAATCAGATCGTGCGAAACACCGAATGTTTTCGAGCAGCGGAAACATCCGGCAAACTCATCCGAGTGCCAACCGGCGATGGGATGGCGCTCCTTTTCTTCCATAGCCCGGAAGAGCCAGTGCGGTGTGCGCTCGAGATTAGCAGAGCTTTGCGAGATCATCCACACATTCAGGTGCGGATGGGAGTTCACAGTGGCCCAGTCAACCGAGTCACCGATGTGAACGACAAAACGAACTTTGTAGGATCGGGAATCAATGTCGCGCAACGGGTGCTGGATTGCGGCGATGCAGGGCATATTCTTTTGTCCGGGCATGTGGCGGAAGATTTGTCCGAGTACCGGCACTGGCAGCCTTACTTGCATGATCTGGGCGAGTGTGAGGTGAAGCACGGCCTGCGCCTGCACCTCTTTAACGTCTACAAAGATAATCTTGGCAACCCACAAGTCCCTGAGAAGCTCAAGCGAGGAAAAAGATTGAAGCAGGCGTCCGCGGTTCGTCCAATTACGTCTCCCCGTTGGCCCAAGGTCGCGCTTGTAGTGACTTTAGTTGTGTCGGCTGTCGCCCTGGTGATCAGTTCTTTAATCCTTTTTCATCGAGCGTCACCGCCACTGACCAGAGTGCCTACTTCCGAGGCAGCAACTACCAGCGCCCTGGCAGCTATTCCCGAGAAGAGCATCGCCGTTCTCCCCTTCGAGAATTTAAGCGATGAGAAAGAGAACGCCTACTTCGCAGACGGCGTGCAGGATGAAATCCTTACTGGCCTATCCAGAGTGGCCGATCTGAAAGTAATTAGCCGCACATCGGTAATGCAGTACAAAACGGGCACGAAGCGAAACCTGCGCGAGGTCGCCACCGACTTGGGCGTAGCGCATGTATTGGAAGGCAGCGTGCAGCGCGCCGGTGGTCGAGTGCGTGTCAACGCTCAGTTGATTGATGCACGGACGGACAGCCAGCTTTGGGCGGAACGGTATGATCGCGATGTCGCGGATGTATTTGCAATCGAAAGCGAGGTGGCCGGGAAGATAGTCGCGCAGCTTCAAGCCAAAATCTCTCCGAGCGAAAAGGCGGCGATCGAGAAAGCACTGACAACCGATCTTGTCGCACACGACCTT
>DATHGV010000323.1:0-4266 GCA_035490135.1 Candidatus Methylomirabilota bacterium | reverse complement strand
TCCTCATTAACAGTGAGGTGTCCTACCAGTTGGACCACGCCCCAATTCTTTTTCATCTTAACATGCAGGCGCGGACTTACTGTACGCGTGTGACCGTCGGGAGTTTCTGCCGGTCGCCCAAATCCAGGGCTCGGGCTGTTACATCGCTCATGTTTCCCTGAGTAAATTCATTTTTGAAGTTTTTTGATTTCAGCTTTTAGCTGTCCAACTTCAACTTCTAACGACTCAACCGCCAGGCACAGCTCGGACAGCCCGTTGAGCAAGTCCCACTGTGCTGAGTCTTCGTGCTGGCTGGTATGTCCTTTGGCGTCATCGAAAATCCGCTTCGCAACGTCAGTATGGGATGGCATCTTCACACCTCGGCTTGATTCTCTTGGCTAAGTATAACGATATACTCCATTTCGATCGGGAACATATGCCCTAAATATTTAGTAGCAGCTTTTATCGGGCGCCTTCCGCCACCGTGTTCCATTTTGGTTATGCTTGTGTGATTCAATACGTTCTTAGTAGGAGCCCCTGTTTTATTAGCAATCCTGTAGCCATCGAGGAAGCCATGAGGATCCAAAGCGAATGATTCGATGGATAACCGCAATTTATTTTTTTGTTTCCCTGTTCTGGATTAGCGGATGCGGTGCGACGCCTAACCCTGGCTTGCCACAAATACCGCGCGGCGAAATGCCCAGCGCCGAAAAAAGCGCATCGAAGGCCACGCCTGATGATGCTGCGCGATATGATCTGGCGCGCGACGAAGCCCGCGGTGGACACACTCTCGATAAACATGTGGGCCGTTCAGACCAGGAACTTCGCGAGCGATTGGACGCAGAAAGAAATATTTCCGCGGCTTCCACCTGGACCAATCGCGAAGTAGCTGAAGAAACGGTGGCCCAAGCTTTGCGCGCGGAGCACGACAAAATCGCTCGCTGGGAAGAGCGCGGTTACCGCCGGCCAAACCTGGCGCTACACTTTGACGCTGGCCGCGTGATCGGAAGAAGCATGAGACACGGCGATGAGAGCTCGTCTTACGTCACGCAAGCGGTCATGGTGTTGAAAGCCGACGGCCCGAATCGTTTTTATGTGTTAACCAGCTATCCCGAGGATCGGCGATGACTCGAGAGAAAAAAGAAAAAGCCGTCGGATTTAGCCCCAACGAATTTCCGGTTCTTAAGGAATTCTTCTCCGGCTACCTGCACGAAGATTTCAACGATGAGTATGGATCCGCGGCGATCGCTGCCAGAGCATTTCGTGGAGACGCCAGTCCTGAAGAATCAGCCCAGGCGCGCCAGGAGTGGGCGAAGCTACGCAAGATTTTAACTGGCCGGTCTGTACCGGAGATACAAACTTCACTGCAGAAATTGGGTGGCGCGTGGCGGCCACAGGATTTGGATGAATTCCACAGTCTGGATGCGGTTTTCACCGGCAAGCTGCATCCGCCCTCCAGCTAAAAAACGCTAGTAAAGCTTTACCCTGATCTTGCTAACGTCTCGATCTGCAAGTCGTTATTGCGGCTGTCGGGTCGCCCCGGATTTTTTTAGTACGTCACGCAAATTTCTTCTAACCAATCCTTTATTTTTGAATCATACGTACTGTCGTGGTGTATTTCTCAAAATTCGAACTTATCGTCGCGTTCAACTCATATTTTGCAGACAAATGGCTGCATACTTTGTTGCATTCCAGAATGTTTTGGTGGACACTATCGCGTTAACGGACCCGGGCATTGCACTTCCCGGACAGAGTTGCGGACGCTCAGGTAGCCGTTTCCCATCCGGTGCGTTCCCACACTCACATACAAAATTGACATGGCCCAGATTTTTCACCGCAGCGCAAATTCCGTCGCTCGATTCAGTCTTCTATTTGCTATTTTGGCGGTAACGCTGGGACTCACCGGCATCTTGATGTTTGCACGCGCTCCCTATTACACTCGGCAAAATATCGTCCGCGATCAACCCATCCAGTTCAGCCACAAACATCATGCCGGTGACGACGGCATCGACTGCCGTTATTGTCACAGCGGCGTGGAAGTCTCCGCGCAAGCTGGCATTCCGCCCACCAAGACCTGCATGAACTGCCACTCGGTGTTGTTTAAAGACGCTGCTTACCTTGAGCCGGTCCGTGAAAGCTATCGCACCGATAAATCGATTGTGTGGGTAAAGGTCCACAGGCTACCGGATTTCGTATATTTCAATCACAGCATTCACGTGAATAAGGGTATCGGCTGCTCGTCCTGTCACGGGCAGGTCGATCAGATGCCCCTCATGTTTCAGGCCAAACAATTGACCATGAGTTGGTGTCTGGATTGCCATCGCAATCCCGAGAAAAATTTACGGCCCCACGACCAGATCACCGATATGAATTGGCAGCCGCCCGCCAATCAGGCCGAAATCGGCAGACAGATAGCGGCGCAGAATCACCTTCGCAGCACGTACGACTTGACCAGCTGCTCAACCTGTCATCGTTAATGGACGGTATGCGCGAGAACCAAAACATCGACGCGAAATTGCACGGCTTGAGAGATAACCATGATCATGAACACCATCATGATCATGACGCTGACGGCGTAAATGACAGCGTCATGCAGGTGCATTCGCTCGATCTGGCGGCTGTGCGCGAAAAGCTCAAATCTAAAACCGGCAAGCAGTATTGGCGCACTTTGGAAGAACTCGCTGACGATCCGCAATTCGAACAGTTGCTACACCGCGAATTTCCTCGCCAGGCTTCGGAGTGGGATGAGTCCGTCGATCGTCGCGATTTCCTGAAACTGATGGCCGCCTCGCTCGCCTTTGCGGGCCTCTCCGGCTGCGGCATAGCTCCCGAAGAGCACATCATTCCCTACGTGACTCAGCCCGAGGGGCTGGTTCTTGGCAAGCCGCAGTATTACGCCACCGTTATGCCTTTCGGCGCTGACGCCATCGGCGTGCTGGTCGAAAGCCACGAAGGCCGCCCCACCAATATCCAGGGCAATCCCGATCACCCATCAAGCCGCGGCGCGCTCGATTCCTTTGTGCAGGCTTCTATTCTGGATTTGTACGATCCCGATCGTGCTCAGGTTCCCACCCAACTGGGCGCCGTCAGTTCGTTGTCAGCGTTTCGAGATGTCGCGCAAGCCACCGCAGCCGCCGTGAAAACATTGAATGGCGAGGGCTTCCGAATCCTGACCGGCACGATCACGTCGCCTCTGATCAGTGCCCAGATTCAAGCGCTCACTAAGTTGTACCCCAAAACTAAATGGCACCAATGGGAGCCAGCCGGAAATGACGGCGCGCGGGAAGGTTCGCGCATGGCCTTTGGGCGTTACGTCAATACCGTCTACCGCCCAGAAAAGGCCGAGGTCATCCTCTCGTTAGACGCGGATTTTATGGCCGAGGGCCCAGGCCACATCCGCTACATGAAAGAATTTTACCGCCGCCGCAAACTGGAGAATGAATCTTCGGAGATGAACCGGCTCTATGTCGTCGAGCCCACGCCGTCAATCACCGGCGCCAGCGCCGATCATCATTTGCCGCTGCGTTCCAGCGATGTCGGATTGTTCACTCGTGCCCTGGCCGCCAAAATTGGATTGGGCGGCACTGCGGAAATGCCTCCTGCCGCGCAACACTGGCTGGAAACAGTTCGCCGAGAGTTGCAAGCGCATCGCGCCGCTGGCCTGGTTATTCCCGGTGAACATCAGCCCGCAGAGATTCATGCGCTGGCTCACGCAATGAACGCGGCGCTGGGAAACGTCGGCCACACTGTTTATTACACCGACCCTGTGGAAGCTACGCCCGTCAATCAATTGGAATCGCTGCGCACCCTTTGCGATGACATGGCTGCGGGTACCGTCGATACGCTGCTAATACTCGGCGGGAATCCCGTTTACGATGCCCCTCACGATTTCGATTTCGCGACCAAGCTCAAAAAAGTCCGCAACACAATTCATCTCAGCTCCCACTTTGATGAGACCGCCGAATATTGCCAATGGCACATACCCGAGTCGCACTATCTGGAAGCATGGGGCGATGCGCGCGCTTTTGATGGCACCTTAAGCATCGTCCAGCCATTAATCGCGCCGCTGTACAACACTATCTCGGCATATGAGTTTCTCGCGGCCTTCAGCGACAAGCCCGGCGTTACCGCCTATGACGCGATGCGTGAACGCCTGAAGACCTCCCACAGTGGCCCGGACTTCGACAGATTCTGGCGAAAATCGCTGCATGACGGCGTGGTCGCAAACACCACGTTAAATCCAATTAGCGTCGCGTCCGCCGCCACCTTGCCGGCCACGAATCCCAC
>DATHGV010000322.1:0-9054 GCA_035490135.1 Candidatus Methylomirabilota bacterium | reverse complement strand
CATCGCCATCTGGGGAGACGTCACCGAAAAAGTTGCCGATGAATTGTTCAAAGCTCTTGAGAATCAGGACAAGGAAGGCAACATCAACCCCGTCTACGTTATGGCGGACTCCGGCGCCCGCGGTTCGAAACAGCAGATTCGTCAGCTTTCCGGTATGCGCGGCTTGATGGCCAAGCCCTCTGGCGAAGTTATCGAATCGCCGATTACCTCAAACTTCCGCGAAGGCTTGAACGTGTTGCAGTACTTCATCTCCACTCACGGCGCGCGTAAGGGTCTCGCTGACACTGCGCTCAAGACCGCCGACTCCGGTTACCTCACTCGCCGCCTCGTGGACGTTGCGCAAGACGTAATCATCAACGAGCGCGATTGCGGCACCACTGACGGCATCTTCGTCGAGCCCATCATCGAAGCCGGCGTCGAAGTCGAGCCGTTGCGCGACCGCATCGTTGGCCGCGTTTCTCTCGACAAGATCAAGGACTTCGAGGGCAGCGTGATCGTCGAAGTGAATCAGGAAATCACCGAAGAGCTCGCCAACTCCGTGCAAGGCGCGGGTATCGAGCGGGTGCGCATCCGTTCCGTGCTGACTTGCGAATCGCGTCGCGGGGTCTGCGCTCTATGTTACGGGCGTAACCTGGCCACCGGCCGCATGGTGGAACTTGGAGAGGCTGTCGGCGTCATCGCCGCGCAGTCCATCGGAGAACCCGGCACGCAGCTCACCATGCGTACTTTCCACATCGGCGGAACCGCTACCCGTGTATCCGAGCGTTCCACTCTTGAGGCCCGCAACAATGGCAGCGTCAAGTTTGTGGACCTCAAATACGTCGAAGGCCGCGGCGGCACTTCCATCGCCATGAATCGTTCTGGTTTGATCGCCATCGTCGACGAAAAGGGCCGCGAAAAAGAACGCTACCACGTGGTCTACGGCGCGCGTTTGCGCGTTGTCAACGGCGAACAGGTCGTTCACGGACAGATTCTCGCCGAGTGGGATCCGTTCACCTTCTCGATTCTTACCGAGACGGCCGGCTCCATTAAATTCGACGATCTGCGTCCCGGCTTGACCATCGAAGAGCAAGTCGATGAAGTCACTGGTCTTTCTCAGGACGTAGTTACACTGCCTCCGGGCGACGAAAAGCACCAGCCCGCGATTCTTGTCCGCGACTCTTCGGGCAAGGTTCGCAAAAAGTACCTCATGCCTTCCCGAGCCCACTTGATGGTCAAGGATGGCGACGAGGTCCAGGCTGGTGATGTGCTCGCGAAAATTCCGCGAGAAACCACCAAGACCAAGGACATCACCGGCGGCCTTCCGCGCGTCGTCGAACTTTTCGAAACCCGCAAGCCCAAAGACCCTGCCGTCATCAGCGAAATCGATGGCATCGTCAAGTACGGCGATATCGCCAAGGGCATGCGCAAGGTTCACGTCGAAGCCGAAGACGGCAAGACCACCAAGGAATATTCCATTCCTCGTGGTATCCACATCAACGTTCAGGAAGGCGACCACGTTAAAGCCGGCGAGGCTTTAATCGACGGCCCGCTCAACCTGCATGACTTGCTCGCGGTTCTCGGCGAAAAGTTCACGCAGTCCTATCTCGTGAACGCCATTCAAGAGGTCTACCGCCTCCAGGGCGTGAACATCAACGACAAGCACATCGAAACCATTTCCCGCCAGATGATGCGTTGGGTCAAGGTCGAAGATGTGGGAGACACTACCTTCCTGCTCGAAGAGCAGGTCGACAAGTTCCGCTTCCGCGAAGAAAACGATCGCATTATTGCTGAAGGTGGGCGCCCTGCAACCGGCCGTCCGCTGCTCCTGGGCATCACTAAGGCTTCGCTCTCGACCGATTCCTTTATTTCGGCCGCGAGCTTCCAGGAAACCACTCGCGTCCTCACTGAGGCTGCGGTGGCAGGCAAGGTCGATTATCTCCGCGGGCTCAAGGAAAACGTCATCATGGGCCGGCTCATTCCCGCTGGCACCGGTTTGGAGCACTACCGCAGCATTCAGTTGCTGACGGAGATGCCGCCACCGGCCCCCATGGACGAAATTCCGGAAGCCGCCGAACTTACACCGGAAGAAGCCGCGGCGCTCGATTTCCTGCAAAAGGACACCGAAGCCGACGCAGCAACCGAAGGGTAAAATCACTTTAATCCTAGGAAATTCAGGGCGCTCGCTTAACGCGGGCGCCTTTTTTCTGTGGTCTGCCCTGCTTTAACGGTACTTTTAGGTACGTTCAGGAACGTGCCTGCGCTGCTTCCATTGAAGAACCGGGGACAGGTTGCCTACAATCAAAGTGGTCTTGCGTTAACCGTGTGATGCGGGTGCAACCGCCACGTCATGTCTGACACCGAAAATAAAAATCAAGCTGTGTCCAGCACGACCGCGCCGCAGGTGAACGGAAAGGCCAGCGTATCGTCGCGTCTGGCGCAGTTTGAGAAACGCCAAAAAGAGTTGTGGCGCATCACTTTCCTGATCCTCCTGGTCCTCGCCACGGTATTCGCGGCCACCTCATGGGACACCCTGCGCTCGCTCACTCACCGTTATGAAGCGCTTCCCATCGGGCTCGTCGTATTGCTTGTTTTATTCGGCGCACACGTCTGGAAACGCTCACAGGAGATCTCCGAACTCCGCGGCTTGGTTCAGGGCATAGAGCAGCGGGACGCCGAGCCTCCCACGGAAAAGCAGTTCGATCAGCTCTTTGACCGGATCACCCGCTCCCAACAGGGTTATCGCGATCTCATCGATTCCTTTGATGACGTTTTGGTGGCCCTGACCTTGGATGGCGAAATCCGCGCCGTGAATCGCAGTTTTGCCGACCTCGTGGGTGCTCCCTACCAGAACATCGTTGGTAAACCTCTGTCTGAATTCGTTCAGGAAGCCGGCGGGGAGGGCCGCGATCTCGTCAAACGCGCCATGGCGAAATTTCTGGAGCGCCGCACCTGGTCCGGGGTGGTGAACGTCCGTCTGAAAAATCAGCAGAGCGTTTTTTATTTCGATTGCGTCGTTAACGCCATGTTGCGCGATGAAAAGGTTCATGGCATTACCGTACTCGCCCGCGATGTCAGCGCTTTGCGCAGAAACGAAGCCCGTTTCACCGAACTCTTCGAAACCCTGCAAGAGGGCATCTACATCATCAATGTAAGCGGCGACATCCTCGACGCCAATCCCGCATTAGTGCGCATGCTGGGTTATGACTCCAAGGAAGAACTCCTTTCCCGTAGGGTCCCCGATATATTTCATGATCGTGTCGAACGCAAAAGTCTACAAAACGAAGTCGAACGCCAGCCCATCTTGCAAGGCCGCGAAATCACCCTAACGCGTAAAGATGGCACTTCGCTAATCTGCCTCAACACCGCGGCCGCCGTGCGCGATAGCGCCGGCACGGTAATCCGTTATCAAGGCGCGCTCATGGATGTGACTGCCAGCCGGGTGATGGAGCGCCGGCTCCATCAGCAGCAGGAATTTGCTCGCCGCTTGGTCGATAGTTTTCCGGATTTGATCTTCGTGCTGGACAACGCCGCCAGCTACACCTTCGTCAGTCCACGCGTCGTGGAAGTATTGGGTTTTGAGCCCGAAGAAATACGCGAGACGGAACTCGGCGCGCGCACTCATCCTGAAGATCGCGGCGCCCTGCGCGCCATGTATGACGAAATCCTGGCTGGCCGCGAAACATTTGCCTCCGTAGAAGCCCGCGTCCGCAACAAGAAAGGCGACTGGCGCCGTCTGCGTTTTCATTTCAGCCCGCTGTTCGATGAAATGGACAAGATCGACGGCGTGATTATTTCCGGCCGCGATGTTACTGACCTCAAGCGTCTCGAAGAACAATTGATCCAGGCGGAAAAGCTTGCCGCCATGGGCCAGATGCTCGCAGGCGTAGCCCACGAATTAAACAATCCGCTCACTGCGATCCTTGGTGTTACCGAGCTGCTTCGGGAACGCGCCGGCGCCGACGAAACTGTGCAGCGCCAGTTGGAACTGACGCATCGGCAAGCCCGCCGCGCCGCGCGCATCGTACAGAATTTGTTGGAATTTTCCCGCCCTGCTTCGCCGCAAAAAAAACCGCTGGATGTCAATGTGCTCATCGAGCGCACCCTTCAGCTGCAGGAGCACTCGCTGCGGCGCAATCAAATCGAGGTCCATTTTCAGCCACAACCCGGTTTGCCTGCGGTCATGGGTGACGGCAACCAGTTGATCCAGGTTTTGCTGAATCTCGTTACGAATGCCGAACAGGCCATCCGTGAGGTTCGCGATGCCGGGCACATTCACATCCGCATGGCCTTGCGCGCTGGCCGCATTTCCGTCACCGTCCAGGATGACGGCGTGGGCATTCGTCCCGAAGCGATGCCCCGAATATTCGATCCTTTCTACACCACCAAGCGGCCCGGCGGCGGCACCGGCTTGGGTTTGAGCATTTGCATGTCGATCATTCGGGAACACGGTGGCAACCTGGACGCCAAGGCGCTGCCCACCGGCGGCTCCATATTCACTCTGGATCTCCCGATTGTCGCGGACCCGGCCCTAGCACCGCCGGTAGTCGCGTCACTCGACGTTTCTGCCAAGCCCCTTCCGACGCCTTCGGAAAATAATCACAAAGAGGTTCTGGGCCGCGCCGTGCTGGTCATCGACGACGAGGAAAGTATCCGCATGCTTCTGGAAGAAGGTCTGTCCGCTTTCGGCCTACGCGTGGATTGTGCGGGCGACGCCGAAGCTGCCGCCGCCTTGTTGGCCGCCCGGCCTTATGACGTGTTGCTTTGCGACTTGAATCTTACCCGCGCCGGCGGTGGCAAGGTCAGCGGACGTGAGGTTGTCGATCAGCTGCTGGCCGCGGCTGGACCGCAGAAGCCCTCCACCATTTTCATGACTGGAGACTTTGTCGAAGCACCGGCGGCCGCGGCAGACTCAAGCGAGTCTCGCATTCTGCAAAAACCGTTCAGGATTTCAGATGTTCTGACACTGGTGCAGGAAGTTTGCGCCACGCGGCGCTTCGAAGACGTAAACGTAAAGAACTAGCTCATACTGCATCCGCGCAAATCCAGGAACCAGCGGCTCAAAGCCTGCCTCGTCTCCTTACTGGCCTGGCGTCGCGTCCACCCCAAAATCCCACACAAAAATATTCAGCCCATCGGGCAATATTTCCGCCAGCGCATACTCGCCGGGCGGCAGCGGTTCGCTGAGCGTGAAACGATAAACGTTTTTAGCGATTTCCCACCGTTGAATGGAAATGGTATCTATTTCCGATGAAATCTCCTGCCCAAACATACTCTTGATAGCCTTCAGTCGTCTCTTACCGCCTTTCACCGTGGCCCGCACCAGCTGCACTTCCGGCCCATCCATGCCCGGCCGGCTGCTTTGCCAGATGGCAGTTGGATTATCCGGATCGGGCGCTACTTCCCGCAAATAAAATTCCGGCGGCCCGGTGGCGATCGATACGCGAATCTTGGAAGCCGCGCCGGGAATTTCCACATTACGCTTGCCGGGAATGATCGGAATGGGAGAAATGACCTGCGCCAGCACGCGTTTCTTGTCGCTCCTCGTCTGCGCTCCCACTTGTTCCAGTGGCGTAACCGTTTTTCCCACTACCGCAAACATGCCTTCGCCACTAGGCAGAAAAACTCCCTGGCCCACTGTCAGGCTCGCGTCCACGTCGACGACCGAGACCACCTGTCGCGCTTGCTCCTGCGCCTGAACTTTTTTTACCAGCGTCGCCTCGGCTTTTTCGTCCGCAATTCGCGCTTTTTCCGTGGCATCCCAATCCACCATCGCAGCCGGAATCTCTTCCCAGTCGCCACGTTCCACGCTGAAGTACCTTACTCTCTCTCCATTTCGTTCGTAGCTGCGCACCAGCTGGAAATTGCCGTCCTTCAGCATCAATTTCGTGCCGTGAGACAAGCGCGCTTTCGCCGCGTCTGTTTTCGACGTACCAGATTTACCTGAGTCGCCCGCGGCACTCCCCGCCGTCTGGCCATAACTCCCTGTAACTGCGACCATTGCGGTCCCGGCCATTAAACATAACAGGCCCAGTCTGGTTGTTCTTGCAGTCTGCATGGAGGAGTTCTGAGGATGCGATGCGCCTTGTGTTGTAACGTTTGCCCTATCGGAAGCATAGCGCCTGAAGTTTCCGCTGACAACTTCCAGTTAACCCTGAAAGAGAGAGTGAACCAGGCAATAAAAAAGGCTCCCGCCCAACGCCGGGAGCCACAGTTCGCAAATATTTACCGGTTAATGTTCCTTAGTGTGTGCACTTCGGAAATAAAGTTACCAGCACCATCAAGTCGGAGAGCGTGAACAGCCATTGGTCCGCGGTCATGCTGGCGGCTTCTGCAGCGCGCGCGATGAAACCGAGATGACGGCTCTTGGCGAAATTATGCAGATGATCCACGCAAATGCCCGTTAGCGTGGCTACTTCTGAATCGGTGAAAATTTTTTGACTCGATTTTACGGTAACCATGGCTCCCTCGATGTCTCCGTCGAGTTGCTCCGATTACTGAGATGCTGAAAGCATCATATCGGCTGCATTAAATTCAGAGCAATAGTCGTTCCGTTCTATGGCCGGAAAACTACCGGCTGGTACTTTCGTCAAATTCGCAGTGAATTCGCCTGTTTTTCGCATCGTTTTACAGGCAATTCAGGACTTGGCGGCATTGCGTCAGGCAGAACCAGCGCGTAAAAATGTCCCCATTTTGCAAAGTCGTTACAATTTTCAGTAGCAGCAAATTTCCTGTGATGCCGGGAATCCGTCAGGAACTACAGTCTTTTACTGAATTTGTGGGCGGATTTATTTGATGCAATGTAGAAAAAAACCTCGCCATGGCGAGTGAAACATCGCGCCGCCATATTCGCAACCAGTTGACGAAATCGGTGTTCAACTAATTGACACCACCGACATCATTTTCCGAAGGAAAGCTTTCGGAGCGGCTGCCAAGTCATAAGAGTCCCGGCCCGGGGATTACGCCTGATGGTTTATTTTGAGGAGAGCGAAGTTACCAGTAGGGTGTAGCTAAACGCTGGCGCCGCCAGCCTGCTCAAACGCATACGCGAGTTGCAGCACCCGTGCTTCGGCAAACGGCGCTCCAAAGATCTGCAACCCCACGGGAAGCTTGCCGCCGACCTTCCCACACGGCACCGAAATACCCGGTACTCCTGCCAACGACCCAGTAACTGTATATATATCAGCAAGATACATCTGCAAAGGATCCTGTGAGCGCTCGCCTAACCGAAACGCCGGCACCGGTGAAGTGGGCGTCACAATCGCATCCACCTTCGCAAAAGCATCTCTGAAGTCTTTCGCGATTAACGCTCTGACCTTCTGCCCTTTCAAATAGTAAGCGTCGTAATATCCCGCCGACAGCACATAGGTCCCCAGCACAATCCGCCGTTTTACCTCATCGCCAAATCCTGCCCCGCGAGTTTTTCGATACATCGTAAGCAAGGAATCGCTGTCCACCCGCAATCCAAATCGCACGCCGTCATATCGGGCCAGGTTGGAGCTCGCTTCCGCGGTAGCAATGATGTAATACGTAGCGATAGCGTAATCGGTGTGCGGCATCCGAATATCTACCAGCTCGCATCCGAGTTTTCTGTAGACCTCCAGGCCTGCCTCAATTTTCTGCCGTACCGCGACATCCATGCCCTCTCCGAAATATTCCTGCGGAACACCCAGTCGCAATCCTTTTACGGGCTTCGCCATCTCGTTTCGGTAATCCGGCACTGCCGCCGTCGTCGAGGTTGAGTCGTGCGGATCTCGACCGGCGATCACGCCTAACACCGCGGCCACATCCTTACTATTTGTCGCGAATGGCCCGATGCGGTCAAGCGACGACGCGAACGCTATCAATCCATATCGCGACACCCGCCCGTAGCTGCCCATCATCGCCGGTACCCCGCAAAACGACCCGGGCTGTCGTATCGACCCGCCCGTGTCCGTGCCCAGTGATGCCACCGCCAGTCCCGCGGCAACCGCCGCCGCCGAGCCGCCGCTCGATCCTCCCGGCACGCGTTCTGTGGACACCGGGTTTTTCACCGGCCCATACGCGGAGTTTTCATTGGAGCTGCCCATGGCGAATTCATCGCAATTCGTCTTGCCCAGGATGATCGCGCCCGCCGCATCCAGCCGTTCAATGGCCGTGGCATCGTACGGCGGCACGTAATTCTGCAATATCCGCGACCCGCAGGTTGTAACGATGCCGCGTGTACTGATCACATCCTTCACCGCAATGGGCACGCCAGCCAAGGCAGGTAAAGGTTTGCCCGACGCGATCAGGGCATCAATTTTGTCTGCTTGCTTGCGGGCACGCTCGGGAGCTAGCGCCAGAAAAGCGTTTAATTCCGGATTGCGCGCCTCGATGCGCTTATAAAATTCGGAGGTAAGTTCGCGCGCCGAAATCTTTTTCTCGCTAAGCGCCGTTCGGACCCCATCAATTGTCCACGCTGTCATCAAACTAAGAGCTCTTCCTTCGCGAAATTTCTATTCGAATGAATTGTGAGTCGCCGGCAATGCAGTTAAATAGACTCGCCGGCCCGGGTCGTCTAGCGTTCAATCACTTTGGGCACGCGGAAATAAGGCGGCTCCGGATCTGGAGCCTGGCGCAGCACATCGTCCGCCACCGCAGAGGGCACCACCAGATCTTCGCGCAGAGTGGCATCCGCGGTTTGGTCGTCGGCCAACACCTGCGCCATAGGCTCCACACCGGAAGTATCCAACTCGTTTAATTTGCCGATGTAATCGAGAATCTCGTCGAGTTGTCGCCGGTACTTCTCCAGTTCGTCTTCGCTTAAGTCCAGGTAGGCAAGTTCCGCCACGCGCACCACGTCTTCGCGAGTAATTTTCACTAGATTCCTCAGCGCCCCGCGGGTGCCGCTTCTACTGCCTTGCGCGGGTAATTTTTCTGAATGTAGTTGTCCACCAGGGCCTGAAAAGCCGCCGCCAGTTCCACGTAAGTGCCTTCCAGGGTCACATCTTTTTTCCCGTCGATGTAGACGGGACAGCGCGGCGCTTCGCCCGTTCCTGGCAAACTGATACCGATGTTCGCGGCTTTCGATTCACCTGGCCCGTTTACGATGCA
>DATHGV010000321.1:0-26827 GCA_035490135.1 Candidatus Methylomirabilota bacterium | reverse complement strand
TATCAGAATGCAGTTCGGCGTAAGCTGAACGGTTCTGTTTTTCTTGATCGCCGCTCGCAATGGATTTACACAAGGCTCCCGCGTGCTGGCGTCGACGATTACAAATACCTCTTCGATGTCCTTGCCTGCGGCCTCTTCTCGCGTCCAACCGGTGATCTTTTCCGCTACAACATTAAGGTACGTAACTTTGCCTTGAAGGTCCGTGCTCAGTACCGCGTCCCCTATGGAATCGAGCGTCACCTGGGCACGTTCTTTTTCCCTGAACAACAGCTCTTCCGCGGTCTTTCGCTCTGCCATATTCCGTATTGCGCGAACAAATGAGTCCCTGTCGAGACGGTCCTCCAACAGATAATCTTTGGCCCCGCGCCGCAAGGCTTCCAGCGCGACGCCTACATCCTTCGCGCCGGCTATGATTAGCGTAGGTACGCCAGGCACCGCCAGCGCCAGCTTGTCGAAGGTTTCCACACCCTGGCTGCCGGGCAGTGACAGATTTAAAAAAATCGCCCAGAATTCTTTCCCTCTCAAACGTCTGATGCCTTCCGCAAGAGTCTTTACGCACTCACCCAGGAATGGACCGTCAATCGCGTTCAACAACGCGTCGGTAAAAACGTCGACGTGCGCGGCATCGTTGTCGATGAGCAGCAAAGTCCGTATATTTGTCATATGCATACTCGCCTTACTGTGTACCCCTGTGGCACGGTCAACTATCCAATATGGAACATTTGTCCAGACGGTAAATAGCGGCTTGAGACCGTATTGTTTCAGGCTGCCGACTCGCGGCGGACCACCCTCAGAAGTGACCTTACAGCCAATGTTTTCAACACCCTTGGCGGTCCTGTGCTGGATTGAACATTATTCTCTCTGGCTGAATGACATCATGCCGCATGCGTCAAAGAACCAAAAAACAGTCGGCCAAAAAAATACTGGCCAACGTCACGAAGGAGATGGCACTGCCTCGCGTAGCCCAATCGGCCCAAAAGACCATCGGCGACGCGGCGACGGTCGGTATTCCTCGTCGCGATTCAAATTAATTTTGAGGTGGGAACGAGTACCTCTGCCTGCATAGCCCGGATGGGAGAGTAATCGATATGTTAGATCCTTTTGATATCTTTGAACTGGAGCAGAATGGCAGTGTCAGGTGGCTACGCGCTATAGCCGATCTCGAACGCGCAAAGACCTACGTCGTTAAAATTCTCGTCATTGCGACGCCCGCCGACTACCTTATTCTCAACCAGCGGACAGGCGAGCGGATCATCATCCAGGCTGCAACCCAACAGCGCGACGGTCGTCCCTTGGCCCCGTTCCGTTCCGCAGCCTGAAGATCCAACCATCCCCTCACCGCTCCAAACGGCGTGAACTCAACTCGGGCAGTTGGGTCCCCGGCCGCGTCTCCACGACGCCGTAATACTGGCCATAATTCTCGCCGTCGTTGGCCTGGGTATGGCCGCCTACCTGATCCTCGTGCACTAACCTGCAGTTTTGGCTGGCAACTTTGATGGTCTCTCGCTGTTATTACTAATCCACGTAAACATGTCATAATGCGCGGCGGAAGTTTGACCAAATGCCCGACCGTTTCGAAGGATTTACCCGAGGAAACGCAGGTCTGTCGCGCGGATGTTCCTTGATCGCGATGGCCTTGGCTATGACCCTTTTCTCCAACTTTCCCTGGCAAGTCGCAGCCCAAATCACAACTCACACCGATCCCACCGAGCACATCGGGGGGGTAGTCATAAATTCCGTTACGCACGAACCGGTAAGTCGTGCGCTCGTCTTTTCCCCGGATAACAGTTTCGCCACCATGACCGACGACCGTGGTCGTTTCGAATTCACTTTCACGCCCGCTGCACCCCAACAGACTGGGACATCCGTTACCGACGGATTTCAACTGAACCGTGGCTTCCAAAGCCCCACGCCCAATCGTCCCAGCGAATTAATGGCTCGAAAAGTTGGCTTTGTCGGCCCTAACTTTGATCAACCTATGAATGTTAATGCGTTTACTGCTCTCGGTCCCGACCAACAGGACGTTATTATTTCGCTCCTGCCGGAAGCTCGTGTGGTGGGACACGTGAATATTCCCGGCTCCGATGGTTCCGACAAAATCCAGGTCGCGCTTTATCGACGTACGATTCGTGACGGCCGGGAACAATGGGACTCAGCGGGCAATGTGACAACCCGGGCAGATGGGCAATTTCGTATAGCCGAACTCTCCCCAGGCGACTACAAACTTTTAACTCTGGAACAAATCGATCGCGACCCTCTCACTGCCTTTCCGCGTGGACAATTAATTGGCTATCGACCTCTCTATTATCCAAACGCTTCCGATTTCGCTGCTGCCGCCGTGATTAAGTTAGCGCCGGGGGAGACCTTCCAGGTCACCCTGTCCCCCGCGAAAAGAGCGTATTACCCGGTGAATTTGGGGCTCACGGATCCTTTGGCAAACGGAGTCGCCGTAGGAGTCGCCGTAACTGTTTGGCCAGAGGGCCATCCCGGCCCGGGATACTCGCTTGGCTACAACCCGCAGGAAGCATCCATTCAGGGTTCCTTGCCAGATGGCACTTATACTGTTCAAGTCAGAGACTCTGGTCCAGCTATGATGCTGGCGGGCAGTACAACTTTCACGGTGAGAGGAGCTCCCGTCTCCGGCCCAGCCATGACGTTACTGCAAGGAACTTCTGTCACTGTGAGCGTGAGAGAAGAATTTCAACATAAACAAACTGAACAGCCACCCGGTGCTATTTTCCCTAGTGGGCCTATCGCCGTCCCTCAAAACACCCGGCGTCCTAATTATTTACAAGTGAGCTTGGCCCCCGACGAACAGTTTAGCCTCACTTCTCAAGTTTCACTGCGTCCTCCCGTCGATGAGAATGACGAGTCGCTGGTCATTGAGAATGTTCTCCCCGGCCGTTATCGCGTGAGTGTAAACACGGGTCTTGGATACGTCTCCGCAATTACCTCCGGAGGCACAGACTTGCTGCAAAAGCCCCTGGTCGTTGGCGCCGGTGGGACCATACCGCAAATGGAAATTACTGTGCGCGATGACGGAGCCGAACTAGATGGCACTCTCGATTTTGTAAAGGTCGGCGCAGGCCGCCAGGTGCCTCAGGGCCGTTGGGATGGCCCGATCGGTAGCGTTTATGTTATACCGACAGACAAACTCGATTCCCGCCTCAAGGTGGGCTATGCCAATGGCGACGGAACATTTACAATCCAGCAAATTGCTCCTGGCACCTACCACGTTTTTGCGACCGATGGCCGGCCATTTCAGATGGAATCGGTCAGCGAGGAATGGCTAAAACGGAATGAGTCGGAAGTACAAGTCCTGCGCGTGGTTGCAGAACAAAAAGAACATCTACGTCTGTCATTAATCGCGGCTAGCGAGTGAATATGCCAAAACTCGGGCGATCGATTTGGTTTGTGATAGCCAACTTTGCACTGATTCTCCTGTGGGCCTGCACGTTTGTGCCCTCACAGGCCCGGCCCGCCAATCAGGCATCTGCCGCAAACACTAAATTCAAAATCGCCGGCACAGTAGTGAACTCCATCACTAGCTCGCCGCTTGCCAAAGCGCGCATTTCACTAATGGACACTGCAAATCGCGCCAGAATAATTTTCGTCGTAACGGGTGAAGACGGTCACTTTGAGTTTTATTCTCTCAACCGCGGGAAGTATTCCTTGGAAGGCGCCAGACGTGGATTTATTTCTGCTGCCTACGAGCAGCATGAACAATTTTCAACCGCCATTGTGACCGGCGCGGACTTCAGTACTGAAAATTTGGTTCTGCGCCTGACCCCTCTCGCTTTCGTCAGCGGAAAAGTTATCGACGAATCAGGCGAACCTGTCCGAAAAGCCCGCGTCTTCCTATACGTGGAAAACCATCAGGGAGGGATGAAACGCATCGAGAGACGCGGTGCGGATCGTACGGATGATGAAGGCTACTACGAGTTCGCCGCGTTAGCTCCGGGCAATTACTTTGTCTCCGTTTCGGCGAAACCGTGGTATGCCTCTCATCTGTCTCCTTCCGCGCGAAGCGGCGGAAGTTCTTCACCAGGCGTCACGGCCCTGGACGTTGGTTATCCTACAACCTACAACAACGGCGCTACCGACAGCCAGAGCGCTACTCCTTTTCTCCTTCAAGCCGGCGACCACGTGCAAGTCGATATACATCTCAGCCCCGTTCCCGTCGTTCATTTGGCGTTTCGTGTTCCAGAGGACCAACAACAGAATGGCGTCCAAATGCCTCAATTACAAAAACGTGTGTTCGATACTGTCGAATACGTCGGAAATGAGGGCATGCGGTCGATCGCTCCGGGTGTATTCGAGTTGAGTGGAGTTCCTGCCGGGAAATACTCGGTCGTTTTGCCAGATCCACAATCGGGCCGCCCACAACAATCAAGCCAGATAACTCTGGATAAGGACGGACAAGAACTCGACCTTAGTCACGCAGAGGCAATGGCATCCCTCAAGCTCTCAGTAAAGATACCTCGTCAGACGCCTGGTTCTCCGCAAGTCACCATAGGAATGCAGGATTTACGCATGCGGGTCATCGCAGCCAACGCTATCGACGCGGCCGGCGAGGTGACCTTTGAAGGTATTCCACCAGGTAAATACGCGCTCGTGGCCTTTTCTCCAGATAAGCGATACTCCGTGGTTCGCACCGTTTTTTCCGGCGTGGAAACCTCTGACCACGTCTTAACCCTGACGGCTGGCTCGTCCCTTTCTGGAACAGTATTTTTGACCGTCGGCGTCGTCAACGTCGAAGGTTTCGTCCATCGCGGTGGGAAACCCTCTTCCGGCGTGATGGTCGCGCTCATTCCCAAAGATCCCCAATCCCATATCGATATGTTTCGCAGAGATCAAAGCGACTCCGACGGCAGCTTCACTCTGCCTGCCGTAATACCCGGAACCTACACCCTGATCGCCGTCGAAGATGCCTGGGGCTTTCAATGGCTGCAGCCCGATGTGCTAAACCGGTATCTGCAGCACGGACAAAACCTCACCATCGGCGAGTTAATGACCAACACTGTGCACCTGCCAGACCCCATAGAAGTGCAGCCGCACTAGCGGATTAATATTGCTGGCCGCGCCGGTACACCGCGCCCTTCCCGCCAGAGTTATTCACAAATTTTTCGCTCTAACTAATTCCTTAAAATGCCTCTCTTCGGCGAGACGATTGCTCCGCCCTTTGGTATCGTATAGGGCAGGTAGCCTCCAATGGCCAAAGGTAATTTCGGCGAACATTTAAAACGCGAACGCGATATGCGCGAAGTCACTCTGGCCGAGCTGACCGCCGGCACGCGCATCGGCCCACGATTCCTCGAAGCCATCGAAAACGAGGAGTGGGAGAAGCTCCCCGGCGGCAGCTTCACTCGCGGATTTGTCCGTTCCATCGCCCAATACCTCGGCCTGGACGAAGAGGATTTGCTCTCGGAATACGACCTGGCTCGCGGCGTCCAGAAAACCGACGCACCCACGCCGTACCAGAATCAGCTCCCCTCGCCTCCCAGGTGGATTCCAGCACTGGCCCTGCTCGCGCTCGTATTGCTAGCCTTCGGATTTTATCGTGGCGGCTCCTACGCTTGGCAACGCTACCGTGCAAACCATCCGGCCGCGAACTCCGCGCCGCCCCCGTTGTCTTCCGATTCCGCCGCTCTCACTAAAGCTCCAGACAAACTCGAACTTACCGTCTCCACTTCCGTGCGCTCGCACGTGCGCATTCTCGCCGATGATCAAACGCTCCTCGATGCCGACGTCATGCCCGGCGACATTCACCATTTCACCGCCTCCCAACAATTCCAGATCATCGCCGCCGACGGTGCCGCCGTGCACCTCGAACTGAATGGCCGCCCTATTACCTCTCGCGCAGCACTCGGAAATTCCTCTCGCAGAGCGAATACAATTGTGCTTGGATATAAAGACCTGAGGCCCTCACACGATGGAACAGCTCGTCCCTGAACTTTTGCGTGACCTCACCTCCCGCGAGCGCAAACTCGCGGTCTGTACCAGCCAAGGAAATCTTTCCCCTGCTGACCGCGCTGAAATTTTGGTGCTTCTTTCCACCGATGCCGATGAAGTCGTCGCGCAACAAGCCCAGGACGCTTTACGCTCCCAGCCGGTCGAAGCCTTCGTCGAAGCTTTGAAGCGCAGCGAAGCCCTTCCCCCTGTTTTTGAATACGCCTCGCAGCACCTTGTCGGCAAACCCGCCGTGGCCGAAGCCATGGTGCAAAACAGGAATTGCCCATCCAGATTCATAACCCCGCACGTTCCGCAGCTTTCCTCTATAAGCGTTCAAGCGCTGATGGACTCGCTCGATCGCGTAAGTGATTCTTCCGAGCTAGCCGCCGCCCTTCTGAAATCCTCATCAGCCACCGCAGATAATAAACGCGTGCTGCAGGAATTGCTCGCCCCGGAAACTCCCGTCGACGAAAAAGCTCTTATGGAAGCGCTCATGGAGGCCGAACCCGACGAAGGACGTCGTCAGACGCTACTCCAGCGGCTCGCGAAAATGTCGGTTTCCGAACGCGTGCAATTCGCCTTCAAAGGCGGTTCGGAAGCTCGGCGCACGCTCATTCGCGATTCCAACAAAGTTGTGCAACGCGCGGTGTTGCAGTCCCCGCGTCTCACCGGCCAGGAAGTGGAATCCTTCGCGGCCATGTCCAGTCTTACCGATGAAATCCTGCGGCTCATCGCCGGCAATCGCGCCTTTCGCAAAAACTACACCATCATCCGCAACCTCATGAACAATTCCAAAACTCCCTTGGACATCACCCTGCACATGTTGCCGTCGCTGAATGCCGTTGACCTCAAAAAATTATCGAATAACAAAAATGTTCCCGAGACATTGCGCACTAGCGCGGCAAAACTTATTCGTACTCGCCAAGCCCTGAAATAACAGTTGGCCTAAATTTTTGCTTCTTCGCCGCCAGATAACGCCGCGAATTATCTCAACTACTTTAGACGGGAATTTTTGTTGCGGCAGTTTGACGCTAAAAACTCGGATCCCGATCTTGCAATCCTGCTCAGGCCCGTACGCGTTGTGCCAAACGGTGGAGGTCTGGAGGTATCTTTAGTGGTAAGCAGCGATCAGTTGCTAGGTCTGATCAAGCGCAACACTTTTTCAGCCAAGGGCTGAATTCGCGCGCGTGCCCGATTAGTGCCATTGATTAGCGGTCTCGCAGCACCAGGCAACTCGCGATCATGTCGTGAAGTGCCTGCCTTCTTTCCGTCAGTCCCGCCAGCATGAATCCCACTCCCAAAGGAATCATTCCGGTTATTAATTTGGCGAAATGACGTCCGCTAGCGCGAGCGAAACTTATGCGTGCACCGTAAAGATCGGTTACGCGCAAGTTCAAAGCTTTCTTACCCAAGGTCGCTTGCCACGAGGAGCTTTCCATCTTGGCGTGATAGAGCCATCCTCCCAAAAAAGCCAGGGACACAACGGTAAAAAGTCCCAGGAAAAATGTGCCTCCCAGAACCGCGCCTACATCTCTGGGATCTTCGCCGGGATGAATATTTCCCAGTACCGCGGTCAGCCCGGTCATTATCGCAAACGGAATGAAGAGCGCCATAAACCCGACGCTCAGGACAATTGAATCGATTAGATACGCAACCACGCGAAGCCAAAACCCGGCGTATTGCACAGTGGGCTGCGCGTACACCACTGGCGGCACCGTTGGCGATGCGGCAGCCGGATACGTGTTGGGACCATATCCAGAGGGAAGCGCGGCGACAGAACTTGCTCCCGCCGGCAGGCCAGCACTCATAGAAGCAGACGCTTGCACCGCCTGCCCACACGCCGGACAAAAAGCCGCCCCATTTTCGACCAGGCTTCCACACTTTGAACAGTACACAGTTCCTGGCATTTATCCGCACCGCCGCGTTCGAACGAATTTGCAATCAAAACTGCGCCATCGTACTTCCCGCTGCGGACCCGGTCAATACATTCAGTGCAACCGCTCGGCATTCAGCACAAGCATGGAAAATGTTGTAGGATGCGAATCGTTTGCATGTGAAATGGAATTTGAGAAGGACTGCTCTGTCAACGGCGGCCACTTAAGTTCTCGGAATAGTTTCACCAATTTTACGAGGAATGACATGAGTTTTTCGTTAGTGCTCGCGGTTGTTTTTTCCATGCTGCTTTTCGCAGTACAGACCGGCGGCGGTGCTGGGGCGCCCAGCGAAAAAGGAATACTGGTGATTGTCAACCAGGCGGAACACAAAGTATTGCTCGTAGAACCTGACTTACGCCGCACCTTCGCGAGCATAGCCGTTGGCGTAAATGGTCATGAAGCCGCCGTTTCTCCCGACGTGCGCTTCATCTACGTCCCCATTTATGGAAATTCCGGCGTGGGCAAGCCCGGCACCGATGGTGCCACCATGGACGTGATCGACATTGGCGAGCGCAGGGTTTCTGGCTCCATTCAAGTAGGGCCGGTTCGTCCACATCGCGCTGAATTCGGCCCCGATGGCCTGCTATACGTAACCGCCGAAATAGGGAACACAGTGAAAATTGTCGACCCTGCTAAACAACACGTCATCGGCGAGATTCCCACCGGAGCCCCGCAATCGCACATGATCGTGATTTCTCCCGATGGGCAACGCGGCTATACCGCAAATGTAGGCCCGGGAAACATTAGTGTGCTGGACATTCCGGTGCGCCGTTTAATCGCCGTTATCCCTGTGGCCAAAACCATCCAACGCATTTCGATGTCCCCAGATGGAACTCGCTTATTCACCCACGATCAAAACGTCCCGCGGCTCGCGGTGATCGATCTGCCGGACCGCAAAGCTAAGGATGACACCACCGCATCGTACAAAGTGTCCCGCTGGGTCGATCTCCCCTGCGTCGCTTATGCCTCTGCGCCCACGCCTGATGGAAAGTGGCTGCTGGTCGCATGCATGGCCAACCATCAACTGCTGGCCATCGATATGGCCACGCTGAAGGTCGCCAAAACCTTCGATCTTCCGGAGTCTCCATCTGAAATCCTGGTAACTCCTGACGGCGCAGTCGCTTTTATTTCCTGCGTGAGCGCAGGAAAAATCGCGGTGCTGGATTTGCGCGCGTGGCAGCTAAGAGAACCCATCGTTCTTACTGCCGGCGTTGATGGACTCGCGTGGGTGCCCGCGAAGCTCGGCCGATGAAGGGGCCAGTCGGTTGCAAGATAAAATCTAAAAGTTCCTATCGCGAACCTAGTTATTCCTGTCGCCCCGCGGCAATGATTTGAGATACGCGATAATCGCTTTCGCGTCGGCGTGATTCATGTGATAGATGTGCATCGGCGGCCGCAGCTCTTCGCCTTCGGGGCCAGTTCCCTTTTCCAGAATTCGTTCCCCTTGCGCCTCGGTAAAACTCGGGAACCCGGCCAGCGGTGGCGCGCGGTCGGCCCAGTTCGAAATAGGCGCGACCGGCTTGATCCATATCGGTGCGCCACGCAGCCACGCATCCGCTCGCAGTTCACCGCGCCCGTCGCGGGGCGTATGGCACTCCGGGCATTTCGCTACTTCTTCCACCAGATAGCGTCCGCGCTCCACCTCGCCTTTTTCACCAGCGCCGGAATTTGTTTGCGCGAAAGTAGTCGAGCGATTCGCCGGCGCCATAAGCACTATCGCTGAAATTCCCGCCGCTAAAACGATTGCCGCCAACCCATATCCGCCGAAAGGTTTCATACCCACCCCTGAACGTTTCTTACCCATTTCGCATGGTCTCATCTTTCCTGCACGGCCATTTGACATCTGAAATGGTTTCAATCCTCTGATAATTCCACACGTCCCTCGTTGCTGCCACGTTTTTGTTGCCGGCGGCCATCGCGATCAAACGTCGGACAAAAATAAAGACTGCTGATTCTGCGCCCTGTACGAGCGGCCAGTGTACTAACGACCGGTGATCCCATCGAAACAATACGAGGCGTTCGCCGAGAGCCTCCGCTCATCTTTGGGATAATTGCAGCAGCGGTATTGGCCGCTTAAGGAGAATCGCTCTCATGAAACGCATTTTGGTACCTGCCCTGATACTCGTTGCATCATGTGTCTTGCAAGCAAAAGATAAACCTGCCTACCAGAACGGCGTACTGCTCAAGATGGATTCTGCATCCTGCGGCTCCGAAGAAAAAGGCGGAGGCACTGTCACAGGAGAGATCCTCGGCACCGACGGTCAACACAAGAAAACTCAGGAATTGCTGTGCCAGGAATACACCCTTCAGACCGATCGCCTGATTTTCCGCATCAGAGCGAAAAATGAAAAACATCCTGCTCTGCTTCCCATTGGGGAAACGGCTCAATTCAGGCTGCACAAAGACCGCCTTTTGCTGCGCGTACCGGAAGCGGACGGCAAAGAGCGCGAGTACATCGTTGTCTCCATGACGCCGCGCAGCGATGCCCCCGACTCTGTCAACCGATCGGCTTCAGCCTTGCGCCCAACGTTGTAAATCAGGCCAGCGCTTTCAGATTTCTCTCGGCCTCATAAAGAAAAACCATCCCTCTTCGTGAGGGATGGTTTTTTTCCGCCAAGTGAGAATTAGTTAGCGGCCGCTCGCGCTGGCCTTGCTCTTCGTTCCTTTGGCCGCCGTTGTGCTGCCCACAGTTTTCATCATTTCCTTGGCTTGCTTCAGGTGGTCTTGCAAAGTTGGCAAAGTTTCTGAGGCAAAGCTCTTCAGCGAATCGTCCCTTCCTGCATTCGCTTCTTTCTGGAACGCCGCTACGTCCGTCTCGTGGTCCTTCACCATGTCTCTCGCGTAAGCGCGATCGAAAACGGCCCCATTCAGCTTCGCAAGCCTGTCATAGGTGACCTGATCTTTTGCGGAGATATCAGTCGGCAGCGTGATGCTCTCACGCGCAGCCACTTCTTTCAATTTGTCGCCTGCTTTGGAGTGGTCATCCACCATCCGTTTACCAAAGCTTTTTACCGTGTCGTTAGATCCCTTTTCCTGCGCGAGTTGCCCAAGCTTCACTTCCGCCATGCCGCCCTGCGCCGCTTCTTTGGCAAAGTGCGCGTCGCCCATCGCTGGCCGGCTTTTGGTCGTCGTCGTATGGTTTACTGTTGACGGGCTATCCTGATGCGCCAGCACCGCCCAGCTTCCAATCGCCGACAACGTTAACGTTACACAACCCACATAAATCGCTTTTCCAGTCTTGGCTTCCAAAAACTGCTTCATAGAGAAGCGCTTCATCTTCATGGAGAACTGCTTCATCGAAAACATTGCGCCCCTCCCGGTCAAAATTCAAACCGCCCCAATACAAACTACCTATGGGAAGCGCACTGACCAATCAGGTGAACATTGTATTAGCCAATCAATGCACGTGTATCGCGTTCCGCTAGTTTTTTAGAGCGGGGACTCAACATTTTAATTGTGTGAAGGACTGAGCGAACGGGGGCTGCCTGGAACACAAGAACTTCTAAATAAATGTGCGACGCACTAAGAAAGGTTGGCAAAAGATGCCGCGCTCTCAGTTTTCCCTGAAATCCTCGGGCAAATCCTCTTCTTGCGGACGCTGATGGGTTCGCACTTCTCCCTCGTCGGCTTCCGGAGCGTCTTCTACGCCCTTCACCACTTCTGCTTCGAAAGCGTTGCCTTCCTCGAGCAATTCATCAACGCTTTCCGAATCGGCGCTCTCAACATCAGACAATCCCTGCAAAGCGCCCGATTGTCCGCCGGATTTCGAACCCAAACCTTTAGGTTCCAAATTTATGGTTTCAACGCTCTGCCCTTCTCCGCGGGACGCTAAGCTCGAACGAATAATCCTGCCGGTGTTTCGCGGTGCTGTTCGTCCAGTGGCTGCTGTGAGCGGCTTCGCGTTCTTTGCGGCTTTAGCTTGAGAAGTTCGCGTCTTCGGTTTCGCTTTTGCTGTTTTTGATTTTGCGGTTCTTGCCTTCGCCGAAACTTTGCGCGAACCGGTCGAAGCTGTCCTTTTTGAATTTTTCCGCGGAGCGACTTTTTTGCGGGAGTTACTTTTCTTGGTTTTCTTTCTGGTGGCCATGCCTCAAGTCTATCATTGTGCCCCGTCGCGATACATCTGAGGGCTGTCGGACACCATCGCTGCGAAATTACAGCAAGTGTGTGCCGTATGGCCTTAGCTAACTCACCTCGATAAATTCCGCCTCCCATGGCTGCCGGTCCAAATCCAGACGCGCCACGGTGATCGGTAACTTGAATCTGCGGGGTCCCGCGCTACCAGGATCTATATACAGGATACCGTCGTGTGTTGTTTGGCCAGGTTTATGCGAGTGTCCGCTCACAACGATGGCAACGTCCGGGGGTATTGAATTCAGCTTTAATTGTTTAACATCGTGCAAAACATAAATCCTTACTGCGGCAACCTTCACGACCGCGGTTGGCGGCAACTTGGTAGCCCACTCGCCGATATCTACGTTGCCCCGCACCGCCGTTACAGGAGCAAGGTTCTGTAAAGCTTCAAGAATTTTGGGGTCGCCCACATCGCCGGCATGAATAATTATTTCGGTGTTTCGCATCGCGCGCAGGGCGCTCTCGCGAAGCAAACCGTGAGTATCGGAAATTAAACCGAGAATCATTCAAGCGGAAAGAGTCACAGGCGGGAATTTAACATAAAGCCGGACAGGTTACGGAAGGCTTAGTAGGAAACTCTAGACCAAAACTTTCGAGGGCGCCGGCCTGCGTAGCGGGCGCGCTCCTGGAGCCGGAAAATGCATTCGCCAGAAATTCGTGTTGGGCTCGACGAATTCAAATCCCACATAGGTTTTGCCATCGCGGGCCTTGCGGACAGTCACAATCTTGGCGTCAACGGCTTCGCCGCTGTTCTGGTTCACCAGTTGTAATGCCTGCCCAACAACGATCGGCTCCTCCAGCACACACAGTCCGCCGCCCTGGCTCACAGACTGCGATTGGGTTTTGACAGAAAATACCTCACCCGATGGCGCTTCCCAGCGCACTGTCAGCCCTATGGTAATCGCTACACGCACCGTGCGGCGGCGCTCTTTAAATCGAAAGTGCAGCAGGGACATATATTTAGCCTAGTTCGTGGTTCCAGCGAATCTCGCTTATCATCAGCAAATCCATTGTCCAGCGAGATGTTCTCTGAACTTATCAAAAATCCGTTTAATCGCTTCGCTGCCAAGCGGGGAGCTAGCCACCTAAGAGCTCAAACTTGGCGGACAACTGCCTACCCTCAAACTTCTCCACCAAAGTCCTTACTTTGCCGAAGCACTTCAACACTGACAATAGCCAGTCGGTACCATACAAACATATCAAAGCGCTGCCGAGACACCGCCGAATTTCGGGATACATAGCACTTATCGGATAACGGTCTGACTGACCAGTTGGATAGGGTTGACTCGCGCTTTATTCACCGTCACCCCCCAGTGCAAGTGCGGTCCGGTGACCCGCCCGGTTGCGCCTACTTTTCCTATGACCGCGCCGGCCTTCACGGCGTCTCCCACCGCCACATCAGTAGCGGATAAATGGCCGTATAACGAATAAACCCCTAACCCGTGATCGATAATCACGGTGTTTCCCGAAAAATAAAGCTCTTGGGCTAGCACGACGCGCCCACTTTGCGTCGCGTGAATCGGTGTTCCGGTGGGAACCGGAAAATCCGCGCCCGTGTGTGGCGAACGCGGCTGTCCGTTCAGGATCCGCCGCTTGCCGAAGTTTGTTCCGCGCACCCCTCCAGTTAGCGGCAAACGGAACGATCCGTGCCACAATTTCTCGGGAGTTGTGTGGTCAAAAATCTGCCGTAATTTTTCTTGTTCTGCCACTGCCCGTTGCGCTTGCTCCTCGTTGGGTTCCACAAATTGCTTTTGCACCGTCAAGCTTTCCGTCGCGAACTTGCCGGCCCTTACCGGTAATGTGGCCGTGCATTCGGCGTGCTCTCCATTTTCCGTCGTGGCTGACACCGAAAATTCGTATTCTCCGGGAGCCTTCTCCAGGTCCACTCCTAGCAAAACCTCTCTCTGATACTCATTGGTGCCGCGGCGTGCCGCCCCGGCTGAACCGCCCTCCCAGAAATACACGTTCCGCTCATTCCATTTACCGGTAACTTCGCGCAACGGTTTTTGACTGCGAACTGCCGCCAGAATCAAGCTGCCCTGGCTCGCTTGCGGCGCACTCAGCCTTAATTCCACTCCGCCGCTACAATGGGGATTCGGCGCGGCGCTCGTCACGCCCGCAGGCAACAGCAGCCCTCCCAGCACAACAGCTTTAAGCGTGTTCTTTGCTATTCTCATATCAGTGCCAATCAACCCTTCGTCCGAACAACGCCTGAGCGCCCCTCAAGCAAAGCTTAGCTTGGCTTGCCTCCGCTTTCTATTTACTTCCGGCGAGGAGTTTCGATGCAGTCGCTGCGCCTGAATCCGATTCTCAACACGGATTCCTACAAACTGACCCACTGGTGGCAATACCCGCCGGATACCCGGCACATTTATTCTTACGTCGAATCTCGCGGCGGCATGTTCGATGAAACTATGATGGCCATGCTGCAATACATCGTGAAATCCAATTTTGCCGGCCAGGTTTTTACCATGGGGGACGTCGAAGAGGCCCGCCGTATCGCCCATGCTCATTTTCAGGGGCATCCCAAATCATTCAACTATGAAGGCTTCAAATCTCTTTACGCCAAGCACGGCGGACGCCTGCCTTTACGCATTCGCGCAGTCAAAGAAGGCACGGTGGTCAAAAGCCATAACGCGCTGATCACTATAGAAAATACCGACCCGGAGTTTTACTGGCTTACCAATTGGGCGGAAACCATGCTGCTGCAGGTCTGGTATCCCATCACCGTCGCCACCCTCTCGCGTGCTATTAAACAAGTGATCGGTAAGGCCCTTGTGCGTACCGGCGATCCTGCGCTGCTTCCTTTCAAACTCCATGATTTCGGATTTCGCGGCGTTTCGTCCAAAGAGTCCGCAGCCATCGGCGGCGCAGCGCATCTGTTGAATTTCTTTGGCACGGATACCTTGGCCGCGATCCAGTTGTTAAAGCAGTTTTACTCCGCGGACCTGATGTGCGACAAACCACTCGATTGCGCCGGCTACAGTATTCCAGCGTCCGAACATTCCACCATCACCTCCTGGGGCGAGGAGCATGAACTCGACGCTTACGCGAATATCCTGGAAAACTGCCCAGAAGGCTTGGTCGCTTGCGTCAGCGATTCCTACGACATCTACAATGCGGTGCGCAATTTGTGGGGCGGCGCGCTGCGAGAAAAAATCCTGCACCGCAACGGAACCTTAATTATTCGGCCCGATTCCGGCGATGCCGTAACCGTTCTTGAGGAGCTATTCAAAATCGTCAGCGAAGTATTTGGCTACGAAGTGAATAGCAAAGGCTGGAAGACCACCGTGCCCTGCGTGCGCTTCATTCAGGGCGATGGCGTAAATTTTTACACCATACAAAACATTACCGCCCAATTAACGCGCCGCGGCTGGTCGCAGGATATCTGGAGCTATGGAATGGGCGGCGCGCTTCTCCAGCAAGTGAATCGCGATACTTTGAAGTTTGCGCTCAAGTGTTCGGCCATCGATCGCAACGGCAAATGGCAAAACGTGTACAAAAATCCAAAAACCGATCCCAGCAAGGCCAGCAAGGGCGGGCGCTTTAACCTGATCCAGAATGGAAAGGAGTTTGCCACCGTGGAGGTCCTCGAAGGCGAGTCGCTGCCCGAAAGCCCGGCGATTGGTTCGAACGCCCTTGAGACGGTGCTTGAGGATGGCGTGGTGCTGCGAGACCAAACGCTCGCCGAAGTTCGCGCCATCACCACCAGTTACGACACCTATGCACAGCTTCAGTGAACTGGGTCCGCTATAAACATCATCAGAAAGCGGTAAATTTTTCCTACCAGCAAGGTAGTCAAAGCGCTAATGCGCCCTCCTAAACCTCTTTAACTGTGTGCGTTAACCGGACCATCATTTTTTGGCGTTCAACATGCTCCCTGTTCTACAGCCGCCCGCTAACGTCACCCCAGGACGCGCCCTCTTAGGTGACAGCAAGAAACTTTTTTGGTGAACGAATGCGAAGCATACAACTAACAACTCTGGGGACCGTGCTACTGGCCTCCGCTCTGCCCGTCGTCGGCGCAGTTCTCGTGATCGTGGACCATCCACACACAGTTTCAAATAACGTTCCGGAACTCCTGCAGAGCGAATTGCATCTCGATGTACGCACCTTGCCCGGGAAAATCTCTCGCAAGGGCGGTAAATTTATTTTTCGGGAAGACCACCGCGGGACTATTTATTCACTGGATGATCAAAAGGAAGCTAGGAATTTTTCCGGGAGGGCTGTGTTCGTTACCGGAACAATCGATTCCAAAGCCAACGTCCTTCATATACACAAAATTGAACCCACCTGGCTTTATCACCCCACTTCACGAGCTAACTAGCGCAGCCTCGAGCCCGCAAACTTACTCGGTCCCTCGCGACTTCGGCTTGGGATACGTGAACGGCCCGGCTATTATCTGACCGGGAAGAAATTCAGTCCATGGATTCTGGCAATAAGCGCACCCGATAGATTTGCGTAAGCTATCGATGTCACTCCCAGTTGCCACCCGAACCATGCTTTCCTGCCGGCATTTCGGACATTCCACCGCGATCTCCACGACCTGCGTTGATCCATCTTGCATAAGCGCTCCAGAAATACCGCTTGCAGCAGCGGGAGTATGCTCGCCCAGGCTCTAAAACACCGTACATTTTTTGGCTGGCTTTTTCTATCGGGAGATTAACGTGATTTTGGTAATTGCGGCGGCAGGCAACTGAGCACTCTTGATTCGGCACGTTGCCTATTTGAGGGAAGCCGCCACTTTCTTCTGATATTCGTGAGCCTTCGCAATCGCTTCATCTTCTTTGACCGTTAGCAATTGATGTTCGCGCATCACTACGCGCCCACCGATAACCACCGTTTCCACATCGCTGCCCTTCAATGCATAGGCTAGCTGCGCGTACACATCGTACATAGGAACGGCGTTGGGCTCGTTCAAGCTGATCACGATCACGTCAGCTTTTTTCCCTGCTTCAAGCGAGCCTATTTCTTTTTCCATGTGCAGCGCTTTGGCGCCGTCAATCGTAGCCATTTCCACAACCGCCTTCGCTCCCAAAGCCAGCGGATTCATGTTGGTAATCTTCTGAAGTTTAGCCGCCAAGTCCATCTCTTCCATCAAGTCGAGATCGTTGTTGCTGCCCGCGGGCCCATCCGTGCCTAGTCCCACGGCCACTCCTGCGGCACGCAGCTCCGGCACCGGCGATACCCCGCTGGCAAGCATCATGTTGCTCGAAGGATTGTGTACGCAGCCCACCTGCTTCTCGGCCAGCAGCTTACGGTCCGTGTCATCCACAAAAATACAATGCGCAGCCACCACGTCGGGTCCGAGTACTCCGATTTTATTCAGGTATTGCACCGGCGTGGTGCCGTTTTGCGCGCGGCTATCGTCCAGCTCTTTTTTCATTTCCGCCACGTGAATCAGAATTGGCGCATGGTATTTTCGCGCGAGCGCAGCAGCGTCCTGCAAAGTCTTCTGCGAACAGGTGTAAATGGAATGTGGAGCCGGAGCCGCGTGAATGAACGGATCATTCTGCCAGCGCTGTAGAAATTTCTCGGTATACGCCAGCGTGGCCGCTTCGTCCTTATTATCCGGCGCGGGAAAATCGATAAACGTCTCGCCCAGCACGCCACGCATGCCTGCCTTTTTTGTCTCTTCCGCGACGGCGTCTTCGAAGTAGTACATATCCGCGAACGTGGTGATGCCCCCGCGAATTTGCTCTGCCGCTGCCAAACGCGTGCCCCAGCGCACAAATTCTTCGGTAACATTCTTGGCTTCCGCCGGGAAAATATATTTGTGCAGCCACTCGTCCAGAGTCACATCGTCGTGCAGACCGCGGAAAAGCGTCATAGGCACATGCGTGTGCCCATTGATAAATCCCGGGAGCACCAGCTTGCCGCGGGCGTCAATGGTTTGGTCGGCGATATATTGTTTTTCGAGATCGGTTCTGAAGCCAATGGCGCTGATCACATCGGCTTTCACCACCACCGCACCATCTTCCAGAATTAGCCGGTCACCATCCATAGTCACGATCGTGCCGCCATTGATGATCAGGTCGACCTTCTCTTTATTGATGGTGCTGGTGGCCTGTGCAAGGCTTTGGCCAACAAAGACAGATGCTCCCAATAAAAACAGGAGCGCTATACGGACGTTAAGCCTTAGTTGTCGCACGTGTTCTGCTCCGGATTGCGGGAATCTCCTTCGAAGCCGGTTCACAGATTTGCCTCGTCGAAGGGTCTCGGAAATAAATCTCTCATCTGGATTACTTCCATTTTCCCCTTCAGGTTTGCCATGCTCACCGGAATGTCGCCGCAAAATTCCCAAATCAATTGACGGCACGCTCCGCAAGGCGGCGTAAGCACCTCGGTGTCGGTAACCACTGCGATGGCGCGAAAGCCGCGTTCACCTTCACTGATCGCTTTGAAAATCGCCACGCGCTCGGCGCATATCGTGAGCCCATACGTGGCATTTTCCACATTGCAGCCTCCGAAAATTCGTCCCGCAGTGCTGCGCAAAGCTGCGCCCACGCGAAAATTGGAGTAGGGCGCATGCGCGTTCTCTCTCGCTTGCTTGGCAGCCTCAATCAGCAAATCTTTTTCCGTCACGCTTAAACTCCCAAGCTTATTCGCTAAAAAAGATTACGCGATCGCTTCCGCAATTCTGGGCAACACGGCCTTCAGCAGCGCTACAAAATCGCCCTTCACGCGCGCCGCCGTCTCTAAAACTTCCCGGTGATTGAGCGGTTGATCAAGAATCCCTGCCGCGGCATTGGTGACACAGGAAATTCCCAGCACCCGCATATCGGAGTGTCGCGCGGCAATCACTTCCGGCACCGTAGACATCCCCACCAAGTCGGCCCCAATCGTGCGCAGATACCTGATTTCCGCCGGAGTTTCATAACTCGGCCCGGCAAGCGCGGCATAGACTCCTTCATCAATCCCGATACCCAGACGGTTGCCTTGCCCCACTGCCATCTCGCGAAATCTTTTGTCATAAGCGCACGACATGTCCGGAAAACGCTGCCCGAACCTTTCATCGTTGATTCCCGTCAAGGGATTCACGCCCTGCAAATTTATATGGTCGCTGATGACCACCAAACGCCCTTGCGTAAAGTTAATCCCGCCGGCCGCGTTGGTGAGAATCACGGCTTTTACTCCCATGCGCGCAAACACACGGATCGGGAACACTACTTCCTTCACCGAATACCCTTCATACAAATGTACGCGCCCTTGCATCCCCGCGACGGCGATACCATCCACATCTCCAGCCACAAGTTGTCCAGCGTGTCCAATGGCGGTCGACCGCGGGAAGTGCGGAATCTCTGCATACGGAATTTTTGTGGCATTGGCAAACTCATCGGCGAAGGGGCCAAGCCCGGACCCCAGTACCAGAGCGATTTTCGGGCGCAGCTTGGTGCGCGAGAAAATAAATTGCGCGGCAGCCTCGCCGCGCTCGTATTCGCCGGACTCGATGACGCTAGAGCTCAAACCTTCGCCGTGCATCACGTAAGTATTCCGACGAACGAAGCAGACATCAGGTTCGCCATGGTGCCTGCCAACATCGCGCGTATCCCTAGTCTGGCAAGATTGCCGCGTTGATCCGGCGCCAGCGCTCCAATTCCGCCGATCTGAATACCGACTGAACTGAAATTCGCGAAGCCGCACAACGCAAACGTTGCGATCGTAAATGATCGCGGATCGAGCGTGCTCTGTATTTTGCCAAGTTGCTGGAAGGCCACCACCTCATTGATTACCATGCGCGTGCCGAGCAGATTGCCGATGGTCGCGCAGTCGCGCCAAGGAACCCCGATCACCCAGGCCACCGGAGCGAAAATCCAGCCAAAAACTTGCTGCAAGCTGGAAGGAAACCAGCCCACATGGTGCGCCGCCAGCCAATTGTGCGCGCCGCCCATGATGGCGTTGACTAGCGCCAGCATGGCCAAAAAAGAAATCAACATCGCGCCGACATTCAGCGCCAGATGCAACCCATCCACCGTGCCGCGCGAAATCGCGCCCAGAAAATTCGCTTCCTTCTCCATTTCCGGCATTTCCACCCGCCCGGCCGTGAGCGGCACTTCCGTTTCCGGAACCAGCATCTTGGCCATCAGCAAAGTCCCCGGCGCGGTCATGATCACCGCGGCCAGCAGATGCTCCGCTTTAATGCCAAACGCGATGTATGCGGCCATAATTCCGCCGGACACGTGCGCCATGCCGCTGGTCATCACGCACATTAATTCGGAGCGAGTCAGCCGGTTCAGAAACGGGCGAATAGTGAGCGGCGCTTCCGTTTGCCCCATGAAAATACTCGCCGCCACATTTAATGATTCGGCTCCGCTCGCGCCCATCACTCGCGTCATGATCCAGGCTGCGCCGCGAATCAGCAACTGCATCACCCCGATGTGATACAGCAAAGCAAAAAACGCGGCAATAAAAATGATGGTAGGCAAAACCTGGAAGGCAAAAATAAAATGTTCCGGCGAATCTTTCAGTCCCAGCTCGCCAAAAACAAATTGCGAACCGACGAAAGCGTAACTCAATAGCAGATTAACGTAGTACCCGAGAAACTGGAAGATTTTGCGTCCCGCTTCAAAGCGCAAAACAAAAATCGCAAAACATAATTGCAAACCAAATCCCCACAGCACGCTTTTCAAGCGGATCGCTTTTCGATCGGTGGAAAAGATATAGGCCAGCCCCAGCATGGTAGCCAGTCCCAAAATCCCTGCAAATCTGCCCATCACCCACACTCGTTTCCCGTGCAGCGATCGGCATGGAAATTTCTACGATCGCGTCGAAAATGCCTTTGGCTGCTCGAAGCTTACGCGCTTGAAGTTGACGCGCCCGAGTTTACGCCCCAATGATTCGCCGTATCAATGGTCTCGGCGCTTGCCCGCCGCTGTCTTGATCGATCACAAAACTTTCCGCCACCATGTCCTTGGCTTCCTCGAGCTTGGCGTCGCTATTGTAATGAATTGTCGCCAGAGGTTCGCCTATTTCTATGCGCTCGCCGATGCGTTTGTGAAATTCCAGTCCCACGGCATGGTCAATGCGGTCTTCCTTGGTTTCGCGGCCCCCACCCAGCATGGCCAGCGCGATACCAAACTGTTCGCAGTCCGTGGCCACCAGCACTCCGCCCGCGTTGCTTGATACATCTACTTTGGAAACCGCCTTGGGCAGCAAATCAGGTTCATCAATGACGCGCTCATCTCCGCCTTGCAGTCGGATGCACTGTTTAAATTTCTCTCGAGCCTCGCCGCTCGAAATCATGCGTCCGGCAAGTTTTCGTCCTTCCTGTACGCTTTTTGTCTTTTCGCCCAAATAAAACATCCAGGCAGAAAGCTCCACGCTAAGTTCGCGAACATCGGCAGGCCCCTTGCCGTTCAGTACCTCGATGCATTCGATAATTTCGTTCGCGTGACCGGCCGCCCGTCCCAATGGTTGGTCCATATCCGTAATCAACGCCACCATTCGCTTGCCCATACTTTTTCCGGCGTCAACCATCACTTCCGCAAGGCCCACGGCATCTTCTTCCCGCTTCATAAACGCGCCCGAACCAGTTTTGACGTCCAGAACCAGCGCGTCTAATCCTTCGGCAAGTTTCTTGCTCATGATGGAAGCACAAATCAGTCCGGTGTTTTCGACCGTCGAAGTTGCGTCTCGCAACGCATAAATCTTTTTATCCGCGGGAGCGATTTCCGCAGTCTGCCCGATCAACGCCATCCCACACTCGCCCAGCACCCGACGAAAATCCTTCAACGACAAATTCGTGTTGAATCCGGGAATGGATTCAAGTTTGTCCAGTGTGCCGCCTGTATGCCCGAGGCCTCGCCCGCTAAGCATCGGTACAACTAACCCACCCGCTGCCACGATGGGCGCGAGTATCAATGACGTCTTGTCCCCTACTCCACCAGTGGAATGTTTATCAACTTTCTTACCGGGCAGGCTCGACAGGTCCAACACCTCCCCGGAGTGCAGCATCGCTTGCGTAAGCGCCGTGGTCTCGGCGCGACTCAAGCCCCGAATCCATGCCGACATTAACCACGCGGCAATCTGGTAATCGGGTATTTCTCCGCGCGTATACCCGGAAATCAAAAACTCGATTTCTTCGCGGGTATGTTCGCCGGAGTCGCGTTTTTTTCGGATCAGGTCGACAGCGCGCATGCAGTTGGATGTGTGCGCGGGAGCGTAACATCCGGCCATTTGCAGGTCAACGCGTCAGGCTACGCAGCTTTTATAGCGACTTTTATAGCGACTCGACGACTGGCGAATACGTACGTAGAATGCCGTGCGTGGGACTGTGTCCCGAAAATCAAGACATGCGGTTTGTGGTTTAATTCCAAGGGAGGTTGAATGCTGTTCATATCAAGGTTTTTCCCGCGACGCAGAACTTCCGCAATATTTCTGGGAGCCTTTCTTGCGCTAACCTCCTTCGCAAATGGCAAAAACGTCAAGAGGTTGGACGACCGCCGCAAAGAACTGAAGCAACTGATAGCCGACGAATGGGATTACGAGATGCGCGAGAGCCCCGAATCGGCCACCGTCTTGGGCGACTACCGATACAACGATCGCTGGAGCGATAACTCCCTGGCCCATATTCAGCAACAAAAAGAGGCCAACGGGAAATGGCTAGAGCGGTTTAATGCCATCGATACCAGCGGTTTTCCCGAGCAGGAAAAACTGAATCAATCCCTGATGCTCCGAAACCTAAAAGAAACGCTTGACGGCATGGAATTGAAAACCTATGAAATGCCCATCAATCAGTTTTTCGGCGCGCATCTCCAGCTTGCACAGTTTGTCGCTCTAGTGCCTCTCGATTCGACGAAACACTTTGAAGATTACCTCTCCCGCCTGCACAAGATTCCTCAACTGGTTGACGAACTGATTGAAATTCTGCGACAGGGCGAAAAAGATAAATTAATGCCCCCGAGGTTTCTGCTCGAAAAAACGGTTACGCAGTGTAAGTCCATCGCCGATCCGGAAGGAGAAGCCAACGCCTTCGGCCAACCAGCTACAAAGATTCCTGATGCGGTGCCGCCAGCGGATCGCAAGCGTCTGCATGACGCCATCGTTACGGCCGTAAACACCGAGGTGCGTCCGGCTTATAACAAACTCGCGAGTTTTCTGGCCACCGACTACGCGCCCAAGGGCCGAACAGAACCAGGCGTCTGGACCTTGCCAAACGGGGACGCGTTGTATCGTTTCGCGGTCCGCCAATCCACCACCATCAACATGGATCCCGAGGCCATCCACCAACTGGGCTTGAAGGAAGTGGGTCGCATCGAAGCCGAACAACTATCCATCGCCAACAAACTCGGATTTGCCGATTTAAGAACTTTTCGAGCTTCACTCAAAACAAATCCGAATCTGAAGCCAACCTCTCCAGATCAACTCGTCGAAACTTACAAGCGTTACATCTCGCAAATGGAGCCGGAGTTACCAAAACTCTTTGGATTGTTGCCCAAGACCCGCTTGGAGATTCGCCCCACCCAAGCATTCCGCGAAAAAGAGGCTGCCGGCGCCGATTATCAACAAGGAACTCCCGATGGCTCGCGTCCTGGCGTCGTGTACGTGAACACCAGCGATTACCAGAATCGTACCCTCACCAGCGTCGAATCCACCGCCTACCATGAGGGTGTTCCCGGACACCATATGCAGATATCCATTGCCCAAACGCTTCCGGAGCTCCCGACATTCCGCCAACAGGCTGCATATACCGCCTATGTAGAAGGCTGGGCGTTATACGCGGAGAGGCTTGGCAAAGATATTGGCTTTTACAAAGAGCCTTACTCGTACTACGGGCACCTGTCGGAAGAAATGTTGCGAGCCGTGCGCCTGGTGCTCGATACCGGCGTGCACTACAAACATTGGACGCGGCAGCAGATGATCGATTTTTTCCACGAGCACACCTCCGACGATGAACCCGACATTCAAGCAGAAACCGACCGTTACATTGCGGTCCCAGGACAGGCACTGGCGTACAAGCTGGGGCAACTGGAAATTCTAAAACTACGTGAGACTGCCAAGAGCGAACTGGGAACCCGCTACGACATACGTGCCTTCCACGATGAAATCTTAAATGGTGGAGCGCTGCCGCTCGATGTGCTGGACGCACGCGTCACAGCGTGGATCGCTGAACAAAAATCAAACAAAGAAAATAAAAATTAAAACCGTCGCCGTAACCATCATTGCCGATGCATCGTGAGTTAATACTTATAGCGGGTGCGGGGTATAAGGAGGCATCGGCGTGTTTTGGCCAGCCACCACGTGCCAACCACGAGGACCATTAACGTACACATGCATTACGCGCATCTGCGTTTCGATTTGTTGCCCGTTGAAGATGGCTCGCCAGCTCCATAAACAAGTAGCTACTGCGGTTTCCTGAAAGAATCGAACCTGAATATCCGATGCATTGAAAGATTCATATTTCGCACCGCTATTTTGCACTTCATTGATCAAATGATTCTTGTCCACCATTTGTCCGTGCGACAAAGTACCCGCGAAGTCATCACTGTACACCCGCCTGAAAAACGTGCCGTTATTCAGCAGGATTGCCCGCGCCGTCTCGCGCTCCAGATTGACGACTTCTTGGCGTCGCATCTCCGGATTAGGGGGTATGCACTCAGGATCGTTGCGATCGCAGGGATTCTGTGAATTGATCGCGGGTGTAAAGAACAGCAGCGCCAGTCCGAAAACGGGAATGATTTTAGCCATACCGATAATCTCCCTCTTTTTTCCAGGTGAACGAGGCGGCGTTAGAACTTCGACAGCGTGTGTAGTAGATTTTACGGGAAATAGAGCTGGATCGATTGGGAACCATACCTCCAGGTTCCAGCAAGGCAATCACCATAAGCTAGGCCGGGCAGCAAAAGCCCGGCCAGTCCCATTCCGTAGACCGATTGGAGACAAAGATGGCTGCATATTCTCGACGTTTCTCGCGTCGCGCCTTTGTGGCCGGCGCTTCGTCATTCGCCGCGCTGCACTCCGCCGCGAACTTGCTTCCGTTACGGCCAGTAGTTGCCGCGCTGCAAAACGATTCACGCTTGTCCCAAACGGTGGTCGCGGGCAAGGGTTTCGCGTCCGTCCGACGGGTCGGCAACGGTCTCTACGCCGCCATTTCTGATACCACCAAAGGCCTCCAAACCATGTGCAACGGCGGCTTTCTTGCCGGAAAAGACAGCGCGCTTTTGCTGGAGGGCTTAGTCAGCCCCGCGGGAGCTGCGTTCCAAATGGATGCTTTCCGTAGCGTAAGCAAGATGCCGATAAAAGCTGCGCTCGATACCCACTGTCACTTCGATCATTCCACCGGCAATTCGTTTTATGGAACAAACAATGTTCCGCTCTGGGCCCATGCAGCCGTCGCGCGCCGCATCGTGGACACTTACGGCCATATGCAGGGTGCCGAAAAATCGGCCGTGCTGGCGCCACTCGAAAGTCACGTGAAAGATGCCAAGAGCGATCTTCAAAGGCAGCATGCGAATAGCGACGTCACCATGCTGGATCACGTGTATACGCTCGTGAATGGAAACATTCTTAGCCTGCCGAATCGATCCCACCAAATTGCCTGTGACTCTCGATCTCGGCGGTCTCACCGCGACAATCGAAAATTTCCCAGGACACTCCGGCACGGATTTGATCGTGCGTGTGCCGGAACAGCATGTGGTGTATGCCGGCGATCTGCTTTTCAGCGGCTCCTAACCTTATTGTTTCGACGAGCAAGCCACCGTTCCCGGCTGGCGTGCCACGCTGCGGACATTATCTTCCTGGGATAAAGACACCTTGTTCATTCCAGGCCACGGACAGATTTGCGGGCAAGACGGCGTTACCACGCTCTCGAATTAGGGCAATAATCTAGATGACTAACCAAAAGAGAGTAATCAAAACCCCGTGACAGGGCAATTATTCAGATCGAGGTCGTAGAGAGTTCGGGTGTATCGCGCGAAGTCTTGTTGTCCCTAGAAGGGGATGCCCCACCTCGCAAACCACTTGCGGCTTTGCATGAAATAGCCGCAAAGCCGCGTCAGTACTGGCGAGCCCTTCATCATCTCTTATATGCCATCTGGTTAGAGATTCGCACTGCGGTGCCTCGCACGCGACTTCTAAAATCCATGATGTCGGGCAAAGCTTGTCTTCTCTTTGGGAAAGTATGGGAAAGACACTCCACTCGGCTTCTACAGCCGAATACGCGTACCAGTGCTCGCATTTGGGACACACAACTCTTAATGGAAAAATTTCCATGGGCATCGGTGGCTGAAATTCAGTTTTTTCTAGAGGGATGGAATATGGGAGAGAAATCATGTAAGCGCATTGAGGATTCTTGCAGGCAACAATAATGCGTTGCTCCATCGACATAGCGCGAAGCTATAACACAATTAAGTACCGTGCAAGATACGTCGTTTCTCCCGTTCTTCGTAGTAGTTTTCTCTTCTTTGGAGTAACCCTAATTTCGTAACCTTATACATAAAATTAACCAAAACTGGCCCCGTTACGTGCATGCCGCAATATTGCTTAAGGCTGCTATCCACAAGGGCGTGGAGCGACTTGCGCATCGGCCTCAATCCCAAAGCCAATGTTTCATCTTCAAACTTAGCCCACTCCCACGCCAGCATATCGGCAGCCTGTAACGGTACCGCGTCGGTCTTAGGAAGGAATGCGTCACCGCTGTGCCGATAAGTTTCCTTCGCCTCTGGACATTGTGCCATTGACCTCACGAAGTCACGCGCTTCCGCTTCAAATTCATGTCCGGCTTCAAACACGTAGGTCACGCGTTCAGATGATCCTGAATCAATGAGTTTTTTGCCGAGTGCCATCATGCTGAGATGGCAGCACAACGGATA
>DATHGV010000320.1:0-9136 GCA_035490135.1 Candidatus Methylomirabilota bacterium | reverse complement strand
CGCTTCTGAAATGTAGTTGTATCGGTCCCAGGATTCGAGATGCATGAACACCACCGTGCAATAAACAACGTCCACCGAAGCATCCGCAACGCCGCTCAAATCATAGCCGGATATCTCCACTAGCTCCACATTCGACAAATCTTTTAATCGTTCTGCGGTCAGCGAGAGCATATTCGACGCGACATCGCAGCCGATCCATTTTCGGCAGAGCGGCGCTACCACTTTGCCTACGCGCCCAATCCCGCACCCAATCTCAAGAACCACATCATCCTTCTGAATACCCACGCTTTCCTGAAGAAACCCCAAAGTTTGCTCACCGGTCGCGCGCAGCGCGTCCTCTTCCGTCACCCCGATAACGTGCAATTTCGCCTGGTCGAGCGTGGTTGAAAGCGCCGACCAAACCTTCTTGTATTCAGAGCGCGTCGGTTGATGTTCCATTCCGCGTTAATTAGCCTATGATTGCAACGCGTCAATCTCTCGGAAGGATTGCGCACTCTCTCTGAGAAACTGATCGATGCGCAGGCCAAGATCGACATGGAATCGCGAAAATGAACGCCTCAGTTGAGCCGCCGCCAAAACGAGGAATGGGCTGTCTCGCAAAAGGTTGCCTGATTCTCATCGCATTCGGGATCTTATTTGTCGTGGCAGGGATCGGCGGAACTTATTGGAGTCTCCGTCACATCTATCTTTCCGATAAACCTGCACCGATCCCTCAAGCTTCTGCGCCCAGCGAAACCAGCGCCGCCGCGCCTGGGGAAACAAGCGTGGCCTCACCTAGCGAAACAAGCGCCACGGTTCGCGAACGCCTGGATACGATGAAGAAAGCGACGCGCGCTCATGAGCAAAACGAAGTGGAATTGACCGCTGCAGACATCAATGCGTTGATTGCGGCAAATCGAAAATCGCGTGGCATGGCCTCTGTTGGCATCAACGGCAATGTCGCGCAGGCGCAGTTGTCCATTCCACTGCAAAGATTCGACGTTCCATTTCGAAATGCTTTTGGTCTGGGCGATCAGTACTTGAACGCCACTGTCACGATTGTAGCGCCGCCGGGGACCAACGCGAGCAACGTGCAGCTGAGCGAGGTGAAAATCAACGGCCACAGCTTTCCCACCGCTCTGCTGGATGGCGGATTATTCGGAGTAGGACCGTCGCTGCGAAGTTATGTGATCAAATATGCCAACCAGTATGGAGTGACGGACGGAGAAATCAGGGACGGCAAAGTAATCTTGCACACCAACGGCCACTGATTCTACTGCATGATTTCCCGCGCAAAGACATTGAGCTGCCCATCTTCCTGCTTGCGCACCTCGGGTTCGCTGGCACAGCCTGCGCTTAGGGCTTGCGCGCGACGAGCTCGAAGCCGGCACTGATCCCGCTCTGGAATTCGTTAGGCAAGTTTTGCAGCTCTTGGAAGACCGCTGGCACTTTTGTGCGATCGCTCCACAAATCCGCCCAATCCCGCAACGTGCTTCGACCCACTGCTTCACACGTTTCCTTTCCGCAGCTCGCTCCCACCGATTCCAGAAGCTGGCTGAGCACGAACGCGAGCATGAATGGGACGGTAAAGTTTGGGCTCACGTGGCATTTTTCCACGTCGAAATCTTTGAACCAAGAGCGCACGCCATGTTCGGTCGCGTTGTAAAAATGAAATGGCGCTTCGTGGAGCGGTTGCAGGAAAGCTGTGTGGATCGCCAGTGAGCCGCCGTGTTTTAAGACACGCAAAATTTCGGCCGCAGCGCGGCGCGGATTCTCCAGATGTTCGAAAACGTTGAACGCAAAAACGCAGTCGAAAATTCCGTCACGAAACGGAAGGCAATGCGCGTCGCCGACGACGTCAGTGTGACGAAAGATCTTATGCTCGAATTCGATGCAATTCGCGTATCGCATCGCGGTCGCGCCAGCGCCGATGTTTAAGACAAACTTTTTGCCTTCGCGAAGAATCATTTCGTACTCAGCGCCGAGTGGATTGCTCTTGTGTTCGGCGGGAACAATCTGCACGGGCTCCGGCAAAAAGAGGGCAGTTTGATCGCGCATCTCAAAAGAGCCTGCACAATTTTCGCACGTTAGCCGATCGCGCTCCAAATGAAGAGCGTGGCGGCATTGAGGGCAGGCCAGAATCGAAATTAGTCGCGGGTTCATCGCTAGAGGTTACGGCGTCTGGCCTTTGCCCAATATCAAAGCTTAGAAGATGATCCTGCAAGACCGAAAGTACTTGCTTTGCAGATCAACTCTCAAACCTGATCGCAGATGCGGGCTCCAAAAATCATCTCCACCCTCGCGGCTGACCACGGAGCGGAGCGAATTCTTGCGGCAGATAAACAGACCGAGGCTTGATTCCCCGACCAATGCATCCCTTCAGGAAGATTATCACTAAGCTATAATCTTGACAGGCTGTGCGTCGCAGGAGAGCCTAGGAATCGATTACGTCATCCGACGTTTTCAATCCCGGAAAGTATTCGGCCCTGAGACGTCGTTTGGCGCGATATCCAGATTCAACAACAAGAAGGAAACCAAAAGTATGACAACTCTACACTTAGGAAAATCAATCGTCCGGTCAACTTGGCGGCGCGGGTCACATCTCAGCGCGCTCGCCCTTGTCGTCGCATGGCTTGCGTTTTCGCCGCAAGCGCGAGCCGTTTGTCAACAAGGCTGCGACCTCAACAACAACAACACGTTCCTTGGTGATGACGCGCTCCTAAACAACTTTTCCGGCGTCGAAAACACAGCTATTGGTTGGGAAGCGCTCTATAGGAACACCACTGGCATCCTCAACACGGCCAACGGTGCTAGTGCGCTTCGTAGCAACACCACAGGCAGCGTCAACACGGCCACTGGCAATGGTGCGCTCTATAGCAACACAACCGGCAGCGACAACACGGCGATCGGTTTTGATGCGCTCTCGAACAACACGACTGCGAGCAGCAACACCGCCACAGGACACCTAGCGCTCGTGAGCAACACCACCGGCTACAGAAACACGGCGACTGGCGAATCTGCGCTCTATAACAACGGGGCCGGTCACGGCAACACGGCTATTGGTTTCCAAGCGCTCTATAACAACAGTGGGTCAAATAACGTCGCATTGGGCTTCAATGCCGGCAATAATCTCACCACCGGCAGTGGCAATGTCTGTATCGGCTACGGCGTCTTGGGAGCTGGTGGCGAGAGCAACACCACCCGGATCAGTAACATTTACGCCTCGGTCGCGTCGGGCCGAGCAGTTTATGTCAATTCCGACAACAAGATCGGCACCCTTGTCTCCTCGCGCCGGTTTAAGGACGAGATCAAGCCCATGGACAAGGCCAGCGAAGCCCTCCTGGCGCTTAAACCGGTCACCTTCCGTTATAAAAAGGAAATCGAACCCAATGGCTCTGTCATGTTTGGACTCATCGCCGAGGAAGTGGAAAAGGTGGATCCCGATCTGGTGACTCGGAATGACAAAGGCGAGGTCGAAACGGTCCGCTACGAAGCGGTAAACGCGATGTTGTTGAACGAATTCCTCAAAGAACACGGCACAGTGCAAGAGTTGAAGTCTGCCGCTGCGAAACAGGATGCGACCATCAGCCAGCTAAGGTCAAAGGTGGCTCAGCAGCAGAAAGACTTCCAAGCGACGGTTGCGCAGCTCACTGCGCGCCTTGACGAGCAGGCGACTCAGATCCAAAAGGTGAATGCGCAGCTTGAAGTGAACAGACCTGCGCCGCAAATGATCAGTAGTAACCAGTAATCCTGATCACAAGAAGGTTTCTTCTGCCCATCGTTCGTGGTCGTTCGTTCTGGTCCAACTACCTGTCGCCAGACGGTTCGAAGGCGTACATCGCGAACAGCACAACAAACTTTGTGGTTGTTTTCAATACGCACACTCGGACAATCGTAAATTCGTTTCTTCTTCCAGAGCACCCGCAGGACGTCGTCTTTGGCACCCTAAACCGGCTGTGGGTTCTTGGAGAGACTCAAATATTCCAGATCGACGCGACAACCGGCGCTTCGACCGGGCCAAGCATTACGAATACCTTTGTTTACAGCGGCTCTTTGGAAATCAGTCCTGACCGAAACACGCTGTACTACGGCGACTACGGCCTTTGGCCCTCGACCATGTACAAATTGAATGTCTCAGGGACCACCCCCGTTCTGGTGCGGCAGACGTTCGGGACGGTCGGATCGAACGGCGAGGATCTAACACTGAGTCACAATGGCAACTTCATCTGCTATGTAAACGGCTCGGGCCAGAATCTGTACGATATCGCAAAGTTCAGAACGTCCGACTTCGCCTCGCTAGGTTCTTTCAACACTGGGCCATACCCGCAAGCGCTAGCCTTCAGCCCAGACGATTCGGTCGTGTACGCTTCTGTTGCTACCGCCTCTGGCATAAAGGTCTTCAACGCAAACACGTTTCTCTCGTTGGGAAGCATACCTGGGCCAAACGAAGCGATCAAATTAGCAGTGACCTCCACGGGCAGATATCTTTTTGCTGGATACACTGAAACCTTCGGTGATTTTACCGGAACGCGTGTCTATGACACATCGCCCCTACCTGAGTCGCGATTAGCTAACATCAGTACGCGCGCTTTTGTTCAGACGGGCGATAACGTGGTGATCGGAGGGTTCATTGTTCAAGGGATTCAACTAAAGAGGGTGATTATTCGCGCCATCGGTCCAGAGCTCACGCAGTATGGCGTTCCCAGTGCATTATCTAATCCGACCTTGGAGCTGCACGACGGCACTGGAGCTCTCATTGCCTCTAATGACGACTGGGTGAGCACCACCATCGGTGGAATTATCACCAGTAACCAAGTCGCGGAGATTCGCGATAGCGGCCATGCACCAACTGATAGAAGGGAATCTGCCATCATCGCAGACCTGCCGCCAGGTAACTACACTGGCATCGTGCGTGGCGTAAATGACATGACGGGTGTTGGCCTCGTCGAAGTGTACGATCTTAGCGCCGAGAGTAATTCAATTCTCGGCAACATTAGTACTCGCTCCTTTGTGCAGACGGACGACAACGTGATGATTGGAGGTTTCATCGTTCAAGGGACTGGACCAAAGAGGGTGATTATACGCGCCATTGGTCCTGAGCTCGAAGCACCTCCATATAACATTCCCAATGCATTGGTTAATCCGACGTTGGAACTACACGATGGCACTGGAGCTTTGATCGCCTCAAATGATGACTGGATACATACGATTATCGGCGGAGTTATTACCACTAACGAAGTCGCTGAGATTCGCGACAGCGGCTACGCCCCCCATGACGGAAGGGAATCGGCAATCATCGCGGACCTACCAGCGGGCAACTACACCGCAATTGTGCGTGGCGTGAACAACATGACCGGCGTTGCTCTGGTGGAAGTGTACGATCTGCAATAATATTGCTTCTGAAAGCCGACTAAGTAGAGCCAGTGGCTTCGGTGATTCCCTCAAGGCAGAACCGACGTTACAGGCGATTAATTAACAAATCTGGAAATCGCCTCCTCCGCACATTGGACGCGGAGCGAAATCTCTCGGCTGATGCAGAGACCGAGCTTGGTTCCCCATCAATGCATCTCCTTCACGAAGATTACCGCTAGGTTATAATCTTGACAGGCTTTGCGTCGCAAGACAGCCTCGGGACCGATTACGTTATCCGGCGTTTCAACCCCGAAACGCATTTTGGGGCTGAGACATCGTTTAGCGCGATCTCCAGATCCGACTGGAGCCCCGAGTCAGCCAAGGTGAGGCCGCTGTTTAAAGCGCCTCGTGAGGATGGTTCCTGGTTCCGCGCGGAACTGGGTTGCAGTTAATGCAGTTCAACAATCCAGCCTCAACAAAAATGAAAACAAATCAATTACTTAAATCATCCCTCACGCATCTTCTTCTTGGGCTTCTTGCTGCCGGCGCCTTGCTTGCTACTGCGCTTTCAGCAAACGCCAGCGTTGTCAATTTTGCTTTGGGTGCTGATGACTATGGAACGTTGACAATCGGAGGGGTTACTCTTTGCACTTACGACAATATCTCTGCTGCAGGCGGGTGCAATTCATCATTCGATATGCAACCTGGCGTCTGGTATGATATTGCCATCGACTATAAGAACCGCTTCGGTTCTGATGGAATGTCTCTGTCGTGGGATCAGCCGGGACCAGCGAGCATAGGCTACGGCTTCAGCGGCTCTTTTCCGGGGTTGGTTCCGAAAGCGAATTTAAGAACGCTGAATGCTGGTGGAACTAGCTATGTCAGCGGCCTGCACGGTGATTATTACGACCTGACTGGCAATCTTCAGTCCACGGTAATCGGCGAAGGGCCAATCGACGCAATCAACAATGTGTACAACAATCAGGCCGTCGGGTCCTGGAACGGCTACGGATATTTCAGCTTATTTGAGGAGCGACTCTCCGGGCAGATTCAGCTAACTACCCCTCCCACGCCTGAATCGCAGCTAAGAAACATCAGTACTCGGGCCTTTGTTCAGACGGGCGACAATGTCATTATTGGCGGGTTCATTGTCACAGGGACTGGACCAAAGACGGTGATTGTGCGCGCCATAGGTCCTGAGCTCACTCCATTTGGGATTACCGATCCATTGGCTGATCCGACATTGGAACTGCACGACAGCACAGGGGCTTTGATTGCCTCTAACGATAACTGGCAGACTACGATAATCGGCGGGATTATTACCAGCGACCAGGTCAGCGCTATCCGGAACAGCGGGCATGCTCCGGGGGAGCCGAGCGAGTCTGCGATCATTGCAACCCTGCCACCGGGAAATTACACCGCGATCGTGCGTGGCGTAAACAACACCATCGGAGTTGCTCTCGCGGAGGTGTACGATCTCAGCCCCGTTGTTCCAATTCCTACTTCAATTCTAGGCAACATCAGTACTCGCGGCTTAGTTCAGACGGGCGACAACGTGATGATCGGAGGTTTCATCATCGAAGGGACCGGACCAAAGAAGGTCATTGTGCGTGCCATTGGCCCTGAGCTCATTCCCCCTCCATATAATATTCCCAATGCATTGGCTGATCCGACATTGGAACTGCACGACGGCACAGGGGCTCTAATTGCCTCTAATGATAACTGGCAGACTACGATAATCGGCGGGATCATCACCAAGGACCAAGTCGCGGACATTCAGAACAGCGGGCATGCCCCGACTCAGCCCAGCGAGTCTGGGATCATTGCAGATCTGCCGCCGGGAAACTACACCGCGATCGTGCGTGGCAAGAACATCATTGTCGGCGTCGCTCTCGTGGAAGTGTACGATCTGGCCCCACCGTTCTAGCGATAGCGGACTTACCACCTGAGTACCGTCAGAATCTGGTGATCACCATCTGTAGCGGTAATAACAAGATGCCTACCACGAGCATGATGGTTGCGCTACGGACAAGAGCCGAAGATTGCCAATGTGCTGAAGAACAATGCGCTGGTCATTTCCACCATCGTTAATGGCGGGCAACTTCTCTACGACCGATCCGGATGTTGCGATCAGAGATAATCTCAATCAAATATGCCGCCCACTATGACGTCACAGACGGAGAAATCAGCGACGGCAAAGTAATCTTGTACACCAGCGGCTACTAATTCTACCAGCGACGCGGGCGCATGTGACGAACACGCGCGAGCTCACAGCCAGATTTTCAGGGTTCGGCTTTTCGACTTGTGTGATAAGAATGGTCCACCTAAACTGGGGGCTCGCCTGTGATCATCCGTTCTCCCTTCGGTAAGACTGGCTTTTTCGCTTGTCTGCTGGCGCTGTGGTTGGTTCCCTTCGCATTGGGCCAGGCTGTTCCGCGCAAGCCGTTCCCGAAAGAGCCGCTGGAGAAACTCGAGAATCCGCCTGCGTTTTATTGGGGAACCGGCGTTTCCCCGCGCATGGTCTCGCAGTTTGACGCATTCACAAGTCATCAGGTGAACGTGAATGGCAGCGGGCAGAACATTATCGGCGATGCGGCGAATGAGCCGTCGATCTGTGTCGATCCCACCAACCCCAATAAGATGTCGATTGGCTGGCGCCAGTTCAACAGCATAAGTTCCAATTTCCGGCAGGCTGGCTGGGCCTATACCAGCAATCGCGGGACGTCATGGAGGTTTGCTGGCGTTCTCGAAAATAATGTTTTCCGCAGTGATCCAGTGTTGAACGCGGATAGCAGCGGAAAGTTTTTTTATCTCAGCCTGCTGGAAACGTTTTTCGACGACATGTGGCGCTCGCTAAACGGTGGCGTCTCGTGGGCGAACATTGCGCCAGCGCGCGGAGGTGACAAACAGTGGTTTACTATCGACAACACCAACAGCACCGGACATGGATTCCAATACCAATGCTGGAGTAGCGACGGCAATAATTACGGCGGCCGACAATTTACCCGTTCCACGAATGGCGGAGTCACATGGCTCAATCCAATCAACATTCCCAACTCTCCTACTTGGGGAACGCTCGACGTAGACACAAACGGCAACCTGTTTATTGCCGGCGTGAACCAAAATACTGGCCAAATCTGGTGCGTTCGCTCCAGCAACGCTAAAAACGGCGCCGTCACACCGGGCTTCGACCAAAGCACGCTGGTGAATCTTGGCGGCGACGTAGATTTCAGCGAACCAATCAACCCCGTCGGCTTGGTCGGGCAAGTTTATCTGGCGGCAGACCGCTCAGGCGCCAGCACGAATAACAACATTTACATCCTGGCGAGCGTCCTGCCCACTGGCTTTACCACCGGCAGCGATGTGATGTTTGTGCGCAGCACTAACGGCGGACAAACCTTCAGCGCTCCACGCCGAATCAATGACGACCCTGTTAATCACGCGAAATGGCACTGGTTCGGCGCGCTTTCCGTCGCGCCCAACGGTCGTCTCGATGTTATCTGGCTAGACAGCCGCAACGCTGCCAATAACACCGATTCGCAGCTTTTTTACTCCTATAGCATTGACGGTGGCAACACTTGGGCGGCCAATGTCGCCGTGGGCAATTCGTTCAATCCATTCCTCGGTTATCCGAACCAAAACAAGATGGGCGATTACATGTCCATCGTTTCAGATAACACCGGAGCTAATGTTGCATACTGCGCCACGTTCAATGGCGAACAGGATATTTATTACGCGCGAGTTGCCCCCGCGCCTGTACCAACGACGCTAGGCAACATTTCCACGCGCGCCTTTGTGCAGACGG
>DATHGV010000319.1:0-2991 GCA_035490135.1 Candidatus Methylomirabilota bacterium | reverse complement strand
TATTTATGTCGGGGACATTCAGTCGAACCCAGGCGCAGCAGTACACGGCAAGAACGATGCGCGCTGCGCACAACCATTTTTCTGCCTGAAAGGCCTCCGCAGGACCTAAAGAAGCGCAGAGTCGCCCTCCAAAGTCTTCTCCAAAAAGATATCTGGACGCGAAGAAATTTCGTCTTTGTTGGGATCGCGTTGAGTTCATTGGCAGGCATTTACTTAGCATTCCTGAACGCATCCGGCAAGCGATCTTGCTCGTAACAGCTCGTAAAAATTGTTTACCTTCTCAATATTCTATTTGCTGCCGTTAAAGTGCAAAGATTGCGTGTTATTGATCGGCGCTTTCGTGCTAGCCACCTTTGTGCCATTGACTCTTGCGATGACCGCAATATTCTTCCTCGCCGCTACACTCACAACCTCCGAATTCTGTTCGAGCCGGAGGGGGGAAGTGTGCGAGAAGTGCGGGAGTCGTAATTCTGAGGAGCTCTTGTTGGGGAAAAACTGATACTTGCGGTAGTCAAGAAGAAATCAATTTCCTCGTGAAGGCCCAACTCTCGAATTGACCCTCCAAGATTCTCCGGCGTTATAGGTGTGAGCGTTGTAAACGGCGCGCTGAGGGTAGTCAGTCGACCACTTCCCGACGATCATCACTCCCCCACCTTTGACACCCCCACCTTTGTGCCATTGACCCTTATGGCAGTTGTTCTATCATCCCAGCTCGCCGAACTTTCGGTGGATAACTTTTTGTGGCTGCACCGGATCAGAGGAGCGTACTATGAGCACCCGCCGTTTCGGATTTATAGCCCTATTGGTAGTGATGTCGATGGCATATGCCAATCCAACTTTCGCAAATCACATCACTTCCGCCACGGGTACAATATCTTGTACGAATTATTCGCTGACCTTCATGTACGATCAGCTAACGGTAGGGACTTCGTATACCACGACCTACGCATTCACGATAAGTTCCACGTTAGAACCGACCGTGACGATCACAGGGTCGAACGTATTCGTCGCTACTTCGACTACACAGACCGTTAATATTCCCTTAACGGCTTTAGGTCCGCTCGCCGGCGATATCACCGTTTCAGCCGCGTCAGCTACCTTGACCAACTCCAATAACACCGTAGCAATTACTTTTGACTCTACGTCCTTCACCTGTTCTACGGGAACCGGGCGGTTCACGGGAGGCGGTAAGGACATTGGTGCGAACGGCGTTGCTATCACCCAAGGTCTTGAACTCGACTGCGACCTGAATCCCTCCAACAACCTGGAAATCAATTGGGCGGGCCACCATTTCCACATGTTGAATTTTCTGTCCGCGGTGTGTTTGGATGACCCAACGATCCATCAGCAGCCGCCGGCTGCTCCGCTCAACACCATGATCGGCGTAGGGACTGGCCGGTATGACGGCGTGGATGGTTATACCGTGAACTTTACCCTGATCGATGCAGGAGAGCCGGGAAGGAACGATAAGATCGCCATCCTGATCCATAAGACGGCGTCGCCTGGTACGGTGGTCCTGAGCCTGCCGTTGACGGCGTTGACCGGTGGCAACTTGCAGGCACATCCCGATCAGCACTAAATCGTAAAGGTTGGGAGGGCGGCCTGAGGTAATTTGCTGGGCCGCCTTTCGTCGTTTTGCTGGTCGATTTGAAAAAACTACTTGTTGATCGTCTTCGTTCTCTGCGAATGAAAAGCGAAGTATTTCTGTCCTGACATCTGCACTCGCATGTTATAGATGTCGCGGCCAGATAGACTTTAGCACCGTGATCATCGGCAACGCGGAATGCAACGGCTGGGGGCCGGAATTGTCAGCCGTAGATGATCGGCGCTGAAATCCCCGAAGGAATCGACCTAATATCGGTCAATATATGTCATGCGGAATCTACGGAGTTCTCTGTATTCTCCTCCCAACCAGAGCAGATAGTCTCGTCCCATGATGAAACGGGTTTTAATTGTCGATGACAACATTTACGTTCGTGATCTCCTGCACACGTTCTTAAAAGACGCTCCTGAAATTGAGATCTGCGGCGAAGCAATCAACGGCGCGGAAGCCATCGAGAAGGCTAAGCAATTGAAAGCCGACGTGGTCCTTCTGGACTTGGCCATGCCCAGCATGAATGGTGTCGAGGCTGCTTCGATTCTGAAGAAGACCATACCCGGCATCAGCGTCATCATGTTTACGATGTACTCCGAGAATATCCCTAAGAGCGCGCTATCCTCCATGGGCGTTGACGTTGTTCTCTCGAAGACCGATGGCATAGCTCATCTGGTCGAATCCATCAATACGATATTTGCCGCACGGGCGAGCGGCCACCCACCATCGAATCCCGCCTGATTTGAATGCAAAGGCAGGCTGACTAAGCGGACGTCGCGCAGCGTTCCGTTGGCGGCGATTACGCCGTTTAAAACGACTCGCGCTTGGATATTCGCTTCCAGCGGGAAGGTTGGATATTCGGGCACGGTGTCCACTGCGGACGCTTCGCCAGAAAACTTTTTCGACACTTGTCCAACTCTTCTCGGCCTACATTTCCCTCCTCCTCGGCCGCTATATAGCGGTCAGCTTCTGCGAGCACCTTCGTCGCGGCTGGCATCTGCTGGGACGATACAAATTATTATGTGCTGGAAGGAAAAAAGAGTTAGGCTAACACTTAAATCCGGCCGATTTACCCCAAGAGTGACACCCGTGCTTCAAGATCGACGCCGCCATACCCGCCAGCTCATTACGCCGCACCTTTACGTGGCGCTGAATAGTTCCACCAGTGGGGGAATTCTGACTGACGTGAGTGAAGGGGGAATGGCGCTGAACTTAGTAGGTCCGCCAGTAAGCGATGATGTGCTCCTGGACTTAAATCTGTCAGGAAGCGACGAACACTTTCAGACGAAGGGTCAGGTCACATGGACAAAAGAGTCCGAGGGTAGGGTCGGCCTTAAATTCATGGATCTGACGGAATCTTCCCACCTACAAATCAAGAAATGGCTGGCAAACACACC
>DATHGV010000318.1:0-18311 GCA_035490135.1 Candidatus Methylomirabilota bacterium | reverse complement strand
TAACTCCGTCTGTGCGATTGCTTTCGCAGGCGCCGGATACCCTATGAGAAATGTAACGGGAGCCAACCCGCCGGATTGCTCTCCAATCTGCCACACATAATTTTCCGTTCTCACCTGTGCGGCTAAAAGGGACAGTTCTTTTTGTGAATAGGCTCGCAAGCAGGAAACGACTCCATCAAAAAACAGCACAAAGGGAATTACCGGAATAATGTAAGTCCAGAATAGTCTCGAAATCCGAACCGGGCGCGCAAATGGAGCGGTTAAAAATCCCGCCAGGGGCATCAGCGCCGTCAACGAAATATTCAGTGGAGCACGTTTTGCCGCTTCGAATACGCCGATCCCTTGGCCGTCGTCCGCTGCCTTCTGAAGTATGGCTACCGCTTCGTCCGGCGTGAAATGATGAAAGGAAGTAAAAATCGTCCGAAATCCTGCCAATTCCCGAGGCGGCGAAGCGGCCTCTACGAATCCACGATAAAACGTGATCTGGCCGCCAGTTTTTTGCCGCGCATTCTCGAATGCCGCAGTGTTCGGATACTTGTCGGTCAAACAAACTTCAATTCTTCGCCCGGCGCGCACTACCAGCAAGCGGTATAGCCATAACCAGGGCCCCCCACCGCCGGAGCATAAATCAACAATTCGTTCCGCGCCGCTGGCTTCCACCGCTTCATTTAGTAATCGAACGATGGGGCGGTAAATTCCGCCCAAACTTAAAATTAATTGCAGCCCATCCGTGACCCCGTCTCGAAGACTCTTCGGAAACCATTTATGATCGTGAAACTCAAAAAAGCGCGCTCCTCCAAAACTCCGTCCCCTGCATATGAACTTTCCAACATCGATTTTTTCATTGGCAGCAGCGCTTACCGGACCGGTCGAGATGGTGGTCATGTGTTCTTAATCGCCACGCGCGGAGTGACTCTTTGCACTCTTTTCTTCAGCGGGCGCTCTGCGAGCAGTTCTTGGATGCTATCAGAGAGTTCTAAGGGTTCACTACTTTGGGAGTCGAAGGTTACTTCTACCAGTAATGTTAGTTATACATAAACATCGTGTAATCTGTCAGATACGAGGTATCGCGGCCTAACACATTTGTCGGCATCGCAACAAATTACTGCGATTCTTTTTCGTGCATGTGCATGTGTTGGTGCTCTTCTTGTTCTTTTTTATAGACTTCGGGAATCCCCAGGCTTCCTTTGGGTGGCAGGTGGCGCATGAAATTTACAAGGGTCCACATCTCTTCATCATCCAGAATACTTTTCCAGGAAGGCATGCCGGAAGGGTTTATGCCATTTTCAATAATCCATTTTAATTGCCCGTCTTTGTACTCCTGCACATCAGCGGAACTTAGAGAAGGAATGGGCGGCGCCATTTTCTGCGCGAACGGCACTCCCGTGGCTTCACCGTCCAGGCCATGGCAGATGCCGCAGTGATGCCCAAAATGTCTTTGTCCATCCGCGAGATTTTCTGGCGTCGCGGGGATGGGGTTGGGTGTATTTTTTCCGCCAACGGTGATCTTGTGTTTCACATCTTTGGCCATTTCACTTTCGACGCGTCCGGGTTGGCTAACGCGGCAGCCCGAAAAAATAAGCATGCAGCCGATAACTATCATGATCCTGGTTGCGTTCATGAATCTGACTCTGTTTCTTTCATGAATTTCTCACGATCCAAATCGTCAGCAGCGTGTGGTTTCGCTGATTGACAATTTTGTACTTACCACAGTGAGTGCTATCGCACGCTTTACGTCTGCTGGTTAGATGTGCTTAATGGCCGCTCGTTGCTAGCGCCTTATCGATCGCCGCCGTGACCTGCGGCGAGTCTGGCGTAACATCCGGCTCAAAGCGAGTAATGACGCGACCGTCCGGGCCGATCAGAAACTTTGTGAAATTCCATTTTATGTCTCCGCCGGTCTGCGGATTGGCGGATTTGTCCGTCAGGAATTGATACAACGGATCCTTGTCGTCGCCCTTAACCGAGACTTTCGACATCATCGGGAAAGTGACGTGATACTTGGTGGTGCAGAATGTTTTGATTTCCTGATTTGATCCTGGCTCCTGTCCGGCGAAATTATTTGCTGGGATACCCACGATCACAAAGCCGCGATCTTTATATTTCTCATATACCGTTTCCAGCGCGGAATATTGTGGCGTGAAACCGCAACGGCTGGCCACATTCACGAGCATCACAACTTTTCCCTTGTACGCCGCCAGCGGCGCCGACTGGCCGTCGATGGAATTCAAAGTAAATTCGTACACCGTCTTATCCGCAGCCATCACGCTTGCCCCCAAAAGAAAAATGCAACAAAGCAACTTAATCATATTTCCTCCGCCTATATTTTTACTCCGTTGGGCCAATGTCCGCAAATGGTTGCAGCGATGTTGACAAATCGTCAGGATTTGCCGCCAATCGGTTATTGAGCGTGGGCTGCCCCTGTTATAGACTCCGCAGGCCACTCGTTTATTTCATGCAGTCTGCACAAAAGGGGGTGCGATGCTGGCGGCAGCAATCGTGACGGTAACGCATCGCATTCTCGCTCCCACCGACCTGGTAATCATAGGAATTTATTTCGCTATTATTTTTGGCATCGGTTTTTATTTTGCCAAAAAGGGCCGAACCTCCGAAGATTATTTTCTGGCCAGCCGCAATATCGGTTGGTTCGCCATCGGCGCTTCACTATTCGTTTCTAATATTTCCACCGAACATTTCATAGGCCTCGCGGGATCGGGCGCCACCTCGGGCCTCGCCGTCGGCGATTTTGAGTGGCTGGCTTGCATGATGCTGCTGTTGCTCGGCTGGGTGTTCGTGCCGTTTTATCTGCGCTCCAACGTTTTCACCATGCCGGAGTTTCTGGAACGCCGCTTCAATCGCAATTGCGCAAACTATCTCGCCACCATTTCTGTGATTGCCTATATCTTCACAAAAATTTCCGTCCATCTTTATGCCGCGGGCATTGTGCTGGAGCGCGTTGTCGGCTGGAATCAGTGGACAGCAGCCATCATTCTGGTGATCGCTACCGGCGTCTATACCATCGCCGGTGGCCTCGCCGCAGTAATCTACACGGATTTAGTACAGACCCTGATTCTTTTGGCGGGCGCGATCGCACTTACTTTAATTGGTCTGGATAAAGTTGGCGGATTTGGCGGTTTGCGCGCCGCGCTGCCCGACAGTTTTTTTCATATGATCAAGCCCGCTTCCGATCCGGAATTCCCCTGGACCGGCATCGTATTTGGCGCGCCTATTTTGGGCATCTGGTATTGGTGCACCGACCAGGTAATTGTGCAGCGTGTTTTATCCGCGCGAGACGAAGGTCACGCCAAGGCCGGCACAATTTTTGCCGGCTTTCTGAAAGTTCTTCCAGTGTTTCTGCTGGTTCTGCCGGGCTTGATTTGCTATGCGTTGTACCCACAACTTTTCACCGTGGTGGATGGCAAAGTCACCAACGGAGATATTGCTTTCCCGACTTTGGTAATCAATCTTTTGCCTACTGGCTTAGTGGGATTGTTGATCGCGGCGTTGCTGGCCGCTTTGATGGGCGCCATGAGCTCTGTTTTTAATTCCGCTTCCACGATGGTCACGCTCGATTTTTATAAAAAGTTCCGCCCCACGGCGAGCGAAAAGCAACTCGTGACTTTCGGACGCATTGCTACCGGCGCTATGGTGCTGCTGGGACTTTTGTGGGTGCCCTTCATTCATTTGCTGAGCGCGCAACTGTACATTTATTTACAAAGCGTGCAGGCTTACATCAGCCCGCCGATCGCGGTTTGTTTCATCTTTGGAATTTTGTGGCCGCGGCTGAATGGCGAAGGCGCGATCAGTTCGCTACTGGTTGGTTTTGTGCTGGGTGCGGCGCGATTTATTTTTGAAGTGCTGGATAAATCCAGGCACTACAACTCAGACGCAGTGCGCTGGTTGGTGGACATGAATTTTCTTCATTACGCCGTGCTGATGTTCGTGGTGTGCGCCATTGTACTGATCGGGGTGAGCATGATGTATCCCGCGCCGGAGCGAAAGAAGATCGCGGGCTTAACGTTCGCAACGGTGGGTGACAAACTGGAGACCACGGATCTGAAGGAAACTTCGCATCTGAAACGTGAGACACCCGCGGAACATCGGGTGAACCTGGCGTTTACGCTGGTGTTGATCGCCACCGTTTTTGGTTTATGGATTTATTTCCGCTGACACGCTTCTCAAAAAAATGAGATCGACATCCATTGTTGCGATGCGGCCTAACGTCACGCAGGAAGATGCCGCCCGGGAGTTTTCCAGTCGCGGGCTATCCTCGATGTATTGGAGAATGACAGCAGGTCGTTTGCAGCGAATCGCAGAGGCTTACGTGCCCTATCAATTCTATGAGGTCAGCTATGTTATGGGGCGAGCGCCGCAGACGCGTTTGTTCGCCATGGATGCGGTTGACGGTTCACTCGATCTGTTTGAGTTTCCGCAATTGCCGAGCAGGCAGCAACTGGTAACGACGGATACGCGCAACCGCGTCGAGCCAGCATTGTCAGCGACCGCCGCCGATGAGCTGCTGCGCGAAAAGGCGTTGCGGGTTGTTTTTCAGCAAGGTTTTTTCAAAGTGCGCGAGGGCTCGTTAAACTTTTGTCGAAAGCCGGACATCGTGCATTTGCCTTACTGGCTTGGCTTCCACTCCAGCGGCGAAATTGTGCGCTGTCGCGTGATGGACGCGGTGCGCAGGCGAATTGAAGGCGCCAAGGCGTCGGCATTTTTTGAACAGTGGCTCGCAGCTTGAAACATACCGCCGAGCAAGCGATAAAATTCATTCCGCCAGCACATCTACTTTCTTCTGGAGAGTTTTCTATGGCAGCGTTCGCGCGACGTATCTTGGTGGGATTTTTGTTTTGCGCGATGCTTTGCGCGGGAACCTTCGCGCAGGGCTGGCATCATCTCGGCAATGTCCAACATGTGGAAGTGTTGCCAGACGGCGTGGAACTGACGGCGGGCGCTGCAAAAGTTCGCATTACCACTTTTCGCGATGGCATCGTGCGCGTGCGGGTTGCGCCACTAGGAAAATTCCCAGAGGATTTTTCCTGGGCCGTGATCGAATCGTCACAACCTCCCGCGGTAAAAGTTCAAGACGGACCGAAAGAAGTGCGCATCAGCGCGGGCGATGTGAATGTCATTGTGATCAAGTCGCCGCTGCTGATCAATTTTGTGAATTCCGCCGGCAACGCGATTCTCGAGGACCAGCCCACGCTGCCAATGGCATGGGATGGCGAGAGCGTGCACCTCTGGAAACGCATGCCCGCCGATGAAAATTATTTCGGCCTGGGTGACAAGGCTGGCCGCATGAATCGCCGCAGCCGTTCTTTTACCATGTGGAACACCGACGAGTTTGGCTGGCAGGAATCCAGCGATCCTTTGTATAAAACGATTCCGTTTTTTATCGGAATGCGCAACGGCGCGGCGTACGGATTGTTTTTCGATAACACCTATCGCAGCAGTTTCGATTTCGGAAAAGAATCGGCGGACTATTTTTCGTTTGGAGCCGTGGGAGGGGAGCTGAATTATTATTTTTTCTCCGGCCCGGAACCGAAGAAGATTATCGCGAATTACACCGCGCTGGTGGGACGTACTCCGCTGCCTCCGCTTTGGACCCTGGGATTCCAGCAAAGCCGCTACAGTTATTATCCGGAAGCGCGGGGGCGCGAAATTGTCGCGACGTACCGGCAAAAGAAAATCCCGCTGGACGCAATTTATTTCGATATCGATTATCAGCAGGGATACGCGCCATTTACGGTAAACCGTCAATATTTTCCAAGATTTGAAAAAATGATTTCTGATTTCCGCTCGCAGGGCGTGCACACCGTGGTGATTACGGACCTGCACATCAAGAAAGATCCGAATCCCGTTTACACGCCGTATGCATCTGGAATGCAACGGGACGTCTTCGTCAAAAATCCCGACGGCAGCGTTTTTGTCGGCCCGGTGTGGCCGGGCGACAGCCTGTTCCCGGATTTTACGCTTGCGAAAGCCCGGGATTGGTGGGGCGAACAATATAAAGATTTTGTGGGCATGGGCGTGGCCGGCTTCTGGAACGACATGAATGAACCATCGGTGTTTCAGCGCGCGGACAAAACGATGCCACTGGATGTGCGGCACCGCCTGGATGACGGAACGACCCGCGACCACCGCGCGATTCATAACGTGTATGGAATGGAAAACGTGCGCGCCACTTATGACGGCTTGCGTAAATTGCAGCCGGATCAGCGGCCGTTTGTGTTAACCCGCGCGGCGTATTCCGGAACGCAGCGCTACGCGGCCACGTGGACGGGCGACAACAGCAGCACCTGGAACCATTTGTCGATGAGCACGCCGATGCTGTTGAGCATGGGAATTTGCGGCTACTCGCTGGTGGGCGACGACATCGGCGGGTTCGCGGGAACGCCGCCTGCCGATTTATTGACGCGCTGGATCGAACTGGGGGCGTTCAATCCCATTTATCGCGATCACACCGCGAAAGGTACAGCCGATCAGGAGCCGTGGGTACACGGACCGGAGCAGGAAATGATTCGCCGCCGGTACATTGAACTGCGCTACCAGCTGCTGCCTTATATTTATACCGGCACTGAAGAGATGACGCGCACGGGGATACCTTTTATGCGGCCATTGTTTGTCGAGTATCCGCAAGCGAAGGTAGAAGGCGACGATCACAATTTTTTGTTCGGGCGCGATTTGTTTGTGGCTCCCGTGGATACGGAAATGCTGGACGCCAAAGATTTTCATCTGCCGCCCGGCGATTGGTACGATTTTTGGACGAGCACAAAAGTGGTGGGCCAGGCTGCACATCTCGTGTTACATCCGCAATTGGATGAAATGCCGCTGTATGTTCGCGCTGGAGCGATTGTGCCCATGCAGGCAGTGGTGCAGAGCACATCGGAGACTCCGAGCGGCGGATTAAAATTGCACGTGTATCCTGGCGACGATTGCCGCGGCTCGCTGTACATGGATGATGGACATTCCTACGCGTATCAAAAAAACGAATTTCTGCGCATTCAATACAGCTGCCAGGTGGCGGGGAATTCCGTGACGGTGAGCAGCAAGATTGAGAACAGCGGATTCCAACCGTGGTGGAAGAGTGCGGAGATCACGGTGTACGGAGTTGCATCAACGCCGAAACAAGTGCGCATCGGGGATCAGGTTACAAGCGATTTTAGATACGACAATCAAAAGCATGCGGTCATGTTGACGGTGCCGGGCGCGGCCAGAGAGTGGTCGCTGCAAATAAATTATTGAGAGCGCGGGAAAGAAAATGTCGACGCGCCGACATTTAAAGTAATACCTTAATTACTCAGTTACTATGATATTCCAGTAATATTGCCAGCGTGCGAATCCTGCGCGTTCGAATGATTTTAGAAATTGTCGGCGTCGCCGTTCGAACGACGAAGCTCCATTCCGATTTCTACCTGAGATTAATCCGCGATAAATATTGTTAATGATTGAGGCGGCATCATCAATTCCAATTGGTTGTCGACAATCTTTCCATGCGCTTCGCCGAGCAGCGTGGTTAGGCCGGCGGCATCCTGCGCGGGGGTATCTTTCAAAGGAATTTTCAACCGATGAGATTCTTTGGAGTTATTAAAAGCGACGAGCAATTTGTCTTCGTCCGAGTCGCGCTCAAAAACGTAGGAAGAATCATCGGAGGCCAGGTGCCACAGACGGCCTTGCGCGAGTACGGGATGTTCGCGCCGCAAGCGCAACAATGTCTGGACGTACGAGAATATTCTTTGCTGTTGCTGTGTGCGACCGTCCGCGGTGAAGGCGTTTTTGGGGTCGTCGCTCCAGCCGCCGGGAAAATCGTGGCGATTGTCCGGATCGGCGCCGCCTGGCATTCCAATCTCATCGCCGTAATAGAGCTGCGGAATTCCGCGCAGGGTGAGCGTCAATCCGTAGGCCAGTTGCAGGGTTTTTAGTCCTTCATCCTGAATATGCCCTCCGGCGTCCGAGGCGGCGCTGGCGAGACGCGTAACGTCGTGATTGCCAAAGAATGTCACGAGTGAATCGGGGCGGTTGTAAAGGGAATCGTGACGCAGGATCTCGGCGATTTGTCCTGTTGGCGCTTTGTGCTGCAACACGTCGCGAAGGGCGAAGTACAACGGAAAATCGAAAAGTGTGGTCACGCCAGAATCGATGCCGTCGTAACGTTTTTGTCCGCCCATGAAAAATGAGGTGACGCTTGGATCGGGATGAAACACTTCGCCGACAGTGGTGAGGTTCGGATAGAGGCGGCGTAACGCGAGATGCCATGCGGCCCAGAACTTGCGCGGTACATATGGAAATGTATCCAAGCGGTATCCGTCGAGGCCGGTTGTTTCCGCCCACCAGATGCTGTTCTGGAAGAGATATTGGATTACCAGAGGATTTTCGGTATCGAGGTCAGGCAATACGTTGGCAAACCAGCCTTGGGTGAGAGTTTTTGAAAAACGCGGAGGCGCGTGTGGATCGACGAACGCTTCAAAGGACTCGTTCGCGGAAAGTTGGTTACTTTTTCCGTAGAAGGACCCGTCCAGCGGAGCGCCGGAATTCGTATGCTGCACTGGTGTGCCGTGAAACCAGTCTGGCAGCGGCGGATTTTTTACCCACGGGTGGTTAGGGCCGACGTGGTTGATGACGGCGTCGAATAAAATTTTCATTTGTTGCTGGTGGGCGGCAGCGACGAGCTGCTCGTAATCGTTTAGGGTGCCCAGATGTGGATCGACGGCGTATAAATCTACTGCGCCGTAACCGTGATAATCCTGTGGGGCGCTGTTTTTCAGGATGGGCGTGAGCCAGAGAGTGGTGACGCCCAAGTCCTTCAGGTAGGGCAAATGCTGGCGAATACCGCGCAAGTCGCCGCCGTGATAGGCACGAGGGTTTGCGCGATCATACGAATTGGGCGCGTCGGCGGGTTGATCGTTGGTGGGATCACCGTTCGCGAAGCGGTCCGGCATGATGAGATAAATCACGTCCGATTGCGAAAGGCCGCGAAATTTTCCGGCGGTGGGGCTGCGCGATGCGAGCGGTAATTCAAACGAGGTTGTTCCCGTGGAAGTGGTGACGCGGCAGACCGCGGTGCCCGATCTGGTGTCGGTAGCAATTTTCAGCCATACAAATAAATAGCTTCCGGCGGCGGCTGACTGGGTATGTGTGACGGTGAGAGTCGACAGGTTGCAAGAAACTTCGTTCGCTTGCAGGTTGTGGCCGGAGAGCAGCAACATGACTTCGGACGACAAACCGATCCACCAGCTGGGTGGCTCAACTTTAGTGACGGCGGGCTCATTTCCAACTTTTTCTTGGGCGCGATTTTGCGCGGGGGCAGCGGCAACGGAAGGCAAAAAAATCAGGGCGCAGCACAAAGCGAAGAGTGCCAGGAAAAATGAGCGGTAAGAATAAAATCCAAAACCAAACCAAGACCTAAAACCGACCCAAGACCCAGGTTCATAACTCGACTGCGAACCTGGGGCACCCTCCGTGTTAATTAAGCTTTGAGAGTGAGGAGTACGCCGAGGGCAAAATTTCTTCACGGCGGAAGAATAGGAAAAAACTGGGGTTAATGCCAGCTGCTATTTCACTGGTGATTATTTCTTCGACCTAGATATGTTCTTTTTCCGCAGCTTTGCATGGGGCATGGGCTCGAATGTTAAGAAGCCGAAGCGTTCGGGGACGTGAAAGTTTGGTTGAGGAGTGTTGGTGGGCTGCCAGGAAGAATAAAAACGGGGCTCCGCGGGTCCTTCGACGCGGAAGAAATTGACACGCCAGACGGAGGCGGGGTCGAAATGTTGCGCGAGACTCTTCATGGGGATGGATAATTCGGCGGTCCATGTTTTTTTAGGTTTATCGATCCCTACGCGGCGTTGCAGTCCGCTTTGCAAGTGTTGCAGTACGCCGTTGACGATTTCCAGATCGATCCAAAAGCCGTTGGGGCTTATTTCGAATTCCTTGTAGCAGCGTAAGTGTGACGGATCAGGTTGTAAGAAAACTTCAGCGACATCGCGGTCCCAAAGCTTATCGCGGCGGCCGTTAACGTCGGCATTTTCAAAGACAGTGATGAGGCGATAGCGGGCGACAAATTTCAGGTAAAGAAATTCGGACGTCCAGAGGAGGCGAACTTTCGTCTGGCGATGCGGATCGGGTTTTTTTCCTTGCCAATCGGTGTCGAAGGACAAGGGTTTTGCCTGGCGCCAGGATTTGGGAGAAGGAAAACCAGTGGCTGCTGTTTTGTCATTGAGGCAGGCTGCGACGACGGTATTAGGGACTGCTTTTGCGGGACGAGCAAACCTTTTGCGCACGCGGGGATTTTTGTCTCCTGAAAGCATGGAATCGCCATGCTAGCATCGGTTGTTGTTGTAACTTGCCGAAATTAATCGGGGTACTTGGAGAGCACGTATGATTGAGTCAGTCACCGACGAATATTCGACAAAACGAGTTAGACAAGCGCCCGAGGATTTCAAGCACATCAAGTTCAAGGTGGACGGGAGCGTGGCGCGGCTGACATTGAGCCGGCCGGAGCATAACCTCCTCAATGAAGCGATGCTGCGCGAGCTTTCCGATGGCGTGAGTGTGGCGGGCGATCGCGAGGACGTGAAACTGATTGTGCTGGACTCCGCGTGCAAAGTGTTTTGCGGGGGAATTGATGTTGGAGAATACACCTCGCAGCGCGTGTTTCAGATGCTGGATGCATTTCACGCGGCGTTTGCGGGAATGCTGGAAGTGGGCAAGCCAGTGATCTGCGTGGTGAACGGTCCGGCCATCGGGGGCGGCGCGGAGCTTGCGGCGTTTGGTGACTTTGTGATCGCCACTCCGAAGGCACGCTTTGCGCAACCGGAAATTTCCATCGGAGTGTTTCCGCCCCTGGCTTCCACGATTCTGCCTTTCTTGGTGGGACCGAAGGTGGCGCTGGAACTGGTGTTGACCGGGGAGCCGGTGACTGCGGAGAGGGCGTTGGAATTGGGGCTGATCAACCGGCTGGTGCCGGAAACGCAATTGCAGGCGGCGGTGTCTGAACTAATACATCGCATCGGCAGTCATTCCGGGCCGGTTTTGACGATGGCCAAAAAAGCGATTCTTGGCGGCATGGGGATGTCACTGAAAGACGGCTTAAAACATTCCATGAATATTTTCCTGAATGAATTGTACCGATTGGAGGATTCACAAGAGGGGCTGCGCGCGCTGGTGGAAAAGCGCAAACCCAAGTGGAAGAATCGCTAGGCGAATTTTAAAAACTGTCGAGGTTGGAAAAGGTAGGCGCGACAAATGTCGATGCGTGCAGTGTGGTTGACGCGTTGACACACCTGCGATGCGCGACATACACTCGATTTTAAATTTGCAGGCATGGGCAGCGGGGAAGGCCGTGAAAATCGGCCGCGGTCCCGCCACTGTAATCGGCTAAAAAGCCGTAAGCCAGGCTACCCTCCGATGCCGCAGAGGCTGCGCGTTCTTCGCGAGAAAGAACGTTGGCGAAGTGCCCCGGTTTCTCGCGGGGCATTTTTTTTGGGCTAAATTGTTTGGAAAAGGCGAGACAGAATTGAAGCCGAGCAAGCGCTTCGGACTGAAAGATATCGCCCGCATGTTGTTGCCGGTATTGCTGGGGGTGATTACCCCGGCCCCGAGGACGTGGGCGCAAACTTCTTCGTCTGCCTCCACAGCTGCACCTGCGCAAAATGGTGCAACAACGCAAAATGGCGCGCCTGCGCAAAACTTTCGAGAGGTTGTGGACGAAACTGGAAGAACGGTGCGGATTCCGCAACCGGTGATGCGCATCGTTTCGCTGGCGCCCAGCTTGACGGAAACGATTTATGCGCTGGGATTGCAGGACCGGCTGGTGGGCGATACGGACTATTGCGATTATCCGCCCGAGGCGCAGAAGAAACAGAAAGTTGGGGGCGCGATCAATCCGAGTCTGGAAGAGATCGCGCATTTGCGGCCGGATGTGGTCCTGGTGACGCGACACTTGAACACTTTGGATACGGTGCACTCGCTGGACGCGCTGGGGATTCCTTCTTATGCCACCGATCCGCGAAGTGTTGATGAGATTGTGGCTTCGGCGAAAAGGCTCGGAGATGTGCTGGGAGCTCCGGAGGCTGCGGCGGCGCTAGCGGAGGACTTGCAACGTCGACTGGAGGTTTTGCGGCAGAAGATTGGAGCGCTGCCGCCTCGCCGAGTGTTGTTTGTAGTGTGGACCGATCCGCTGATTTCGATTGGCAAGGATACATTTATTGCTGACGCGCTGCGGAGGGCGGGAGCGGTTTCGATCATAGATTCCAAGCAGGATTGGCCGCAGGTGAATCTGGAGGAAGTGGCGCACTTGCAGCCGGAAGTTTTGGTTTTTGCCGATTCGCATGGGGAAACGACGGCACAACATCTGGATGTGCTGGCCACGCGGCCAGCGTGGCGGATTTTGAATGCGGTGCGGGATCGAAACTTTGCGGTAATCAGTGAAGCGGTGAACCGTCCGGCGCCGCGCATCGTGACGGCGATCGAAGAGCTGGCGGAGAAGCTGCATCCCGAGGCGTTTGTGGAGAGACCGGCTTCCGATAAGGTGAGCGGGAATACGGTTTTGGATGCGAAGTGTCTATGCGCCCGCTAACCATCGAGCGATTATTTTTGCAGTGCGCGGCGCTCGCGGGAATTTTGTTTGTGGTGGTGATCATCGCGTTGAAGGCCGGAGCGGTGGAGGTTTCGTTATTTGCGCTGGGACGCGATTTGATACGGGTGATCGTGCACCACGGCGGCGAGATCAAGAGCGATTACGGATTGATCGTAATGAATATCCGCCTGCCACGAATTTTGCTGGGAATTTTTGTGGGCGCGTCGCTGGCGGTGGCAGGCACGGGATTTCAAGCGTTGCTGCGCAATCCGCTGGCTGATCCTTATGTGTTGGGAGTTTCGAATGGTGCGGCGCTGGGCGCGATTCTCGCGCTACTGGTTTCGCCGCATTTGGCATTACTGCCTGCAGTGGCGGATTTGCTGACGCCGCTGGGAGCTTTTTTGGGCGCAGCGGCTACGATTGCTGCGGTTTATTTTCTGGGGCGCCGTGAAGGGCAAATCGACAGCACGACGCTACTGCTTGGGGGCGTCATTACCGGGTCATTTCTTGCCGCCATCATTATGTTCTTGATGACTTCCGAGACGGGCAGCAATTTGCGCGGGATGGCGTACTGGCTGATGGGCAATCTTTCGACGTCGTTGCAACCGAGCGTGTATTGGATTTTGTGGCTGGGATTCTTGTTGGGTGCCGGAGCGATTTATACGACTGCTTCGGATTTAAATTTGCTTTTGTCGGGCGAAAAAGAAGCCATGCATCTGGGCGTGGATCTTCCGCGAGTGCGGCTGGTGGTGTATATCGCGGCGTCGTTGCTTACGGGGCTGGCAGTGTCGGTGAGCGGGTCGATTGGTTATGTTGGCTTGCTGGTGCCGCACGTGATGCGACAGATTTTTGGATCGGATCATCGCGTTTTGCTGCCGACGGCGGCGTTTGGCGGAGCGATCGCGGTGGTGATTGCGGATACGATTGGGCGCACCGTGGTACCTCCCGCGGAATTGCCGGTGGGGGCGATGACGGCGTTGGCGGGAGCGCCACTTTTTATTTATTTGCTGCGCAGGAGAATGGCGTGAGCACGGTTGCGCCGTCTGCGGAGGGAGCCATGCGTTCGCCCGGAGAAGCGTCGCGCGCAAATAATGATGTGCGCTTGAGTGTGGAGCAGGTGAGTTATGCGTACTCACCGAATCCCACGCAGGCTCCGCTGTTCACTTTGGAAGCGACCAGTTTTCAGGCGCGGGCGGGCGAAATTGTGGCGATTCTGGGGCCGAACGCCAGCGGGAAATCGACGTTGCTGAAATTGATCGTGGGTACGCTGGAGCCACTTTCGGGAAAAGTACTGCTGAATGGCTTTCCGACACATTCACTTACGGCGCGCACGCGTGCGCAACGGATTGCCATGGTGCAGCAAGAAAGTCAGCTGCTGTTTCCCGCGCGCGCATGGGAGTTTGTGCTGCAAGGACGGCATCCGCACGGACGGGCGTTGCGTTTTGAAAGTGCGACGGATGTTGCGGTGGCGAGAAATGCGCTGGCGCAAGTGGGCGCGGCACAACTGAGTGACCGTTGGATGGCGGAGTTGTCCGGCGGCGAAAAGCAGCGAGTGATACTGGCGCGAGCGTTGGCGCAGCAACCACTACTTTTATTGCTGGATGAGCCGACGCTGCATCTGGATATTGCGGCGCAGGTGGATTTGCTGCACGGATTGCGGCATCTGGCGGTGGAAAATCGCTACACTGTGGTGGTGGTGACGCACGAGCTGAATCTTGCCGGGGAATATGCCGACCAGGTGGTGCTGATTCAGCGAGGCAGGTGTTTGCGTGTGGGACCGCCGGGAGTTGTGTATCAGCGGGAATTGCTGGAACAGGTCTTTCAGACGCCACTGAGCGTGGAGCTGGGGCCGTCGGGCAGGCCGCGTGTGAATGTGGTGGCCGACCGAGAAAGTCGATGAAGATTTTTGTATGGTAGTGCAACTTAGCGCCGCGGTGTTGCTTCCGCGGCCGACATGTCACCCATAGCGGGCTTTGCCCCACCACAATCACCGCGGATTTCGCGCTCGGGAAGACGGTTAGTTATTGGGATTTTTTCTTTAACTAAACAAGCCGTCGCCGCCGCGCGACTGTAAGGCGGAATTTAGGTTTCCGGCCACTGCAGCGAATTGCTCACGTTTTATGTGGGCGCCGTTGCGGGAAGGCCAGGAGCCGGTAAGTGCCGCCAAGCCAGGAGACCGGCGAAATTCGCAACCTGCGCGGGTGTTTTCGCGCAGGACAACCTTCAGTGCTCCCGCGCGAGAGGGAGCGGAGGATGAAATGAAACTACGCGGACTTCTTCGGTTTTTTATTCTGCTATTGGTTTTTCTGAACTGCAAAACTTCCTCACTGGCGCAAAATAATTTTGGGGAGGCCGCGATTTCAGGGACGATTGTGGATGTTACCGGCGGCGCGGTTGGCGGCGTAGTTGTTACGGCGACACTTGGAGGAGAGACAGGCCGGGTTGCGGCATCGGCGACTTCAAAAGCGGACGGTACTTACACCTTGGCGGTTTCTGCTGGGCGGTATCGGGTGCGGTTCGCGCGCGCGCCGTTTAGTCCTGTTGAAGAGATGGTTGACGTGGTCGCAGGAGAATCTCGCGTTTTAAGTGCGCGGCTTACGCTGGAGCGGTTGTCTTCCAATGTGGTGGTTACTGCGCAAGCTGAGCCGACTTTGTTGGAGCAAGCGACTGCGCCGGTCTCGATTATTTCGCGGGAGGAAATTGATACGCGCCAATCTATAGATCTTCCGAGCGCGCTGCTGTTCGTGCCTGGTATTGCCATCGGGCGAACTGGCGCCGAAGGCGGCACCGCTTCTGTTTTTCTGAATGGCGGAAATTCCAACTTTACGAAGGTACTCGTGGATGGCACGCCGATCAATCCGCCGGGCGGAGCCGTCGATTTTTCCGGTCTGACGCTGGACAACATCGATAAAGTCGAAATCGTTCGCGGCGCGGAAAGCGCCATTTACGGGACCGACGCGGTTTCGGGTGTCATTCAAATTTTCACGCATCGCGGGGAGACGCGCATTCCGGAAGTGAGCGTTTTTGCGGAAGGCGGAAGTTTTTCATCAGCGCGCGGGGGCGGTGAGGTTGGCGGACTGCTTGGAAACTTCGACTACTCGGCGGCCGGTTCCTATTTGGAGACCGATGGACAAGGGCCGAACGATAGCTTCATCAATCGCACGCTCTCGGGCAATTTTGGTTACAGGTTTAGTGAGACAAACCACCTGCGGCTGACAGTGCGCAACAACACCAGCAATGCGGGGATTCCCGGACAAACTGTATTTGAACCGCCAAGCTTGCATCAGAAATATGACCAGCGGATTTTTAGCGCCAATGCGCGCTGGGATTTTTCTACGGGCAAGCACTGGCACCACGAAATCAGCGGCGGCGAAATGTACACGCGGCAGCACAACGACAATCCGGTTCAGAGTTTTTTTGCTACCGATCCCAATGTTTTCTGTCCGCAAGCGAATCCTGCGTCTGTGCCCACGGCGGAATTCTGTGATTTTACGGGCGACAGCAGGTTTGGGTACAACCGCGCCAACGTAACGGCGCAGAGCAGTTATTTGCTCAGCAACTTCGGGGCGACTGCGGGATACGAATATGAGGTGGAGAACGCGTTCTTATCCACCGTGAACGTTAATCACGCGCGGCGGAACAATCAGGCGGGCTTTTTGGATTTTAGATACCGGCCGCTGCGGCGGGTTTCGCTGAACTTCGGCGGGCGCGCGGAGGCCAATGCTAATTTTGGAACACGGGTGGTGCCGCGCATTGGCGGTTCGGTGGTGGCGCGCTACGGGACGGGACTAGTTGGTGACACCTTATTCCGCGCTTTTTATGGACAAGGGATCAAGGAGCCGCGATTTGATCAAACGCTAGGCGATAATTTTGGGGATTTTGGCAATCCGTCATTGAAGCCCGAATCAAGCAAGAATTGGAGCGCGGGCGTCGAGCAAAAGCTGCTGAACGATCGCGTGCAGCTGACGGCCGATTATTTCTATTACAGTTTCTACAACATTGTGAGCTTTGCGTTTTGTCTCCCCGATGCCACGAATCCGGCGGGCAATAGTTGCGGGCTGATTATTCCGGGCGCACCAGCTGCGGGATTTGGATTTTTCTTTAACACCGATCGCGCGCTCTCGCGGGGTATCAGCGTAAGCGGGGAATCCAAATTGACGCGCTGGCTTAACCTGGCGGGAAATTACACCTATGACGACACGCGGGTGCTTCAGGCGCCAAACGCTTTCGATCCCTCAGAGCTCCCGGGAAATCATCTTATACGGCGACCGGTAAATTCTGGATCGCTCACGCTGAATGCGCAGTGGCGCCGGGCGGGTGTGACCATTGGGGGGTACTTCACCGGAGTTCGAACGGATTCGGATTTCCTCGGACTCGGGCTTACGAGGAATCCAGGGTACGCGCGTTTCGACATTGCCGGGCACTATGAATTGGGTCACGGCGTTTTGTTGTACGCGCGGGCGCAAAATCTTTTTGATAAGCCGTATCAAGATGCGCTGGGGTATCCGGCGCTGGGACGCGACGCGCGCGTCGGTGTGCGCTACACGTTCAAGGGCAGGGATTGATGGACGAACGCGAGCCGGTTCTTTTTTGCTGGAGCGGCGGGAAAGACAGCGCGATGGCGTTGCACGCGCTGCTGCAGGATCCGCAGGTGAGAATTGTGGCGCTGCTCACTACGGTTACCGAGGGGTATGACCGCATCAGCATGCATGGCGTAAGGCGCGAACTTTTGCAGCGGCAGGCAGAGAGCATCGGGCTGCCGCTGCACGAGGTGTTTATTCCACCTGAATGCGTAAATTCGATTTATGAAACGCGCACGGAAGCAGCGCTACGCACACATTTTGAAAACGGGGTTCGCAAAGTAGCGTTCGGCGACATTTTTCTGGAAGACCTACGCGCTTACCGGGAGAAAAACCTCGCGCGCATCGGTATGACGGCGCTGTTTCCGATCTGGAAACGGGATAGCCGCGAGCTGATCGATTCCTTTCATGCGCAAGGGTTTCGTTCGATCGCCGTGTGCGTGAACCCCAGGTTGTTGGATCGCAGTTTCGCCGGGCGAGAGCTGGATACTTCGTTCTTCGCGGATTTGCCCCCTCAGGTGGATTGCTGCGGGGAGAACGGCGAATTTCATACTTTTGCTTTCGATGGTCCAAATTTCAAAGATGCGGTTCGCTTTCAAGTGGGGGAGCGCGTAGAACGAGATTCGTTTGTTTTTTGTGATCTCTTAATGGAAAGGGAAGGGCAGATATATGAATCCGCAAGCAGCAAAGCATGAAGAAGCTATATTCCGCACGGTGTTGATCGTGGGGATGATTCTTTTCGCGGCGATAATGCGAATCGTTCCGCATCCCTGGAATCTAGCTCCGGTTGGTGCGATGGCGCTGTTTTCCGGAGCAGTGATCCGAAATCGAGTAATGGCGTTTTTGTTGCCGTTGCTGGCAATGCTGGCTGGAGACTGGTTTGTTGGTTTTCACATTTTGATGCCGGTGGTGTACGCCAGTTTTCTGATCAGCACGGCTCTGGGTTTCTGGGTGCGGGAGCGTTGCAGCGCTGTGCGCGTCGGTGGAGTTGTCTTGCTTGGTGCGATACAGTTTTTTCTGATCACCAATTTCGGCGTGTGGGCGTTCTCAAACTTCTATCCCAAGACGTTTGCGGGCCTAATGGCCTGTTATGCGGCGGGAGTACCATTTTTTTGGAATACACTCGCCGGAGATGTCTGCTATTCCGCGCTTCTGTT
>DATHGV010000317.1:0-2681 GCA_035490135.1 Candidatus Methylomirabilota bacterium | reverse complement strand
CGCCGCTCATTGATTCCTGGAAAATGATGACTGACCGGCACCAGAGCGATCTTCGTAGCGTGTACACCAAGATCAGCGAGCAGGCCACTGAACAACACCGCACCCGTCTCGAAAATGTTTCCAATCAGTGGATGCTGGCGACCGTGACCGCATTGGACCATCAGTCGCGCGCGATCGTCGCTGATATTTCGGCCAACGCAGAAGAAAAATTGCGCGAAACCTGCACACAAGTTTTTGAGAATATCGGTGAAACTTTGCAAGAACGTTTGCAGCAGATTGCGCGGAATTTAACATTACCTACTGACCCTAACAGTCGTTCTCGTTCGGCCACTACGAGCGGCACCTAGCCTCTGGTCTTGGTTCAGTTGTTTCTGACCTGGTGCTCCCGGCTCTGCACGGCAGCTATACAAACCTCGTCACTCTAACGCGCATTCGCATGCTATGCGCGTCCCCGGTATAATGAAGAAGTTCCTCCATACATGGCTAATCGTGCATATCTGCGCGTCTGGACGCGCGATTTCTCCGAAGAACTCATGATTGCCGAGTTCGCGCGCTTTCTGGCCAGCGCTCCGCTATCGGCTTCCATGAATACTTTCTCGGAATTGACCGTCCAACCAGTGGACGCCACAGAAACGCCGATAGCGTCATGGGACCTGCGCGGCCAGGGGTATGGGGCGGCGGAGGTTGCGGCGCTGTCCTTGCAGCACTTGAATACGGACAGCGCGTATATTGCCACCGCGAAGTGGGATTTGTGGGAGCTCAACGTAGAGAGTTTGAAGTGGCAACACGCGCCGCAGCCTTTGGTGCTCACCTGCAATGGGACGGATTACGACAATGGCGTGGCGGCGACCGAAGGGCATTTCGTTGCGGACCTGGGATTCGAACATTTTTTTACTGGACATGCTGGTTTGTTGGCTCCCGGCAAGGCCACCAATCCGTTTGATTCTTCGGATCACCCGGTGGAACATACGTTTCGCCGCTGGATGACAGCGGGCGGCAACTTGAAGGAGTATCACGCAAAAACGCGGGAAAACATCCAACAGGTATTCACGTGGGTGGAAGCGCTGCAGAAAGCGTTGCCGGTCGAGCGAAGTGAATTATGGTCGGAAGGCGAGGAGAATTTTGAGGCTCGTCTAGACGCAATTTTGGCGCAACGCTAACGCGGTTAGAGCAAGCGGTAGAGTCTTTAGCGCACAGCAGCTAGAATGAGCAATAAATGAATCGTCCAGCTTCGAAAGGCTATTGAGGACGGTCATGGGCCGAAGCCGGCGGAAAAGGCCACAACTTTGATGGACTATCGAGTGGTCGGATCGCGATTGAAGAAGACTTTTGCACAAAATATTTTCATTGTCGCGCTGACGGCAACGGTGTTTGGAGGTTGGGGCATTGGATGCGGCACGGAAACGCCGAAACAAGCTTCAGAACCGGCTGCCCAGGCGAAGCCAGCGGAGCCCGCAATTCCTGACGATATTCAGGACGCCGCGAAGCATCTGCTTGGCAGCGATGCCCAGGTGCTGCTGGTCGGAGATCTAGCAAAAAATGGAAAACGGCAGTTCCTGGCGGCTAATGTGGTACCCAAAACGCCGAAGAACAATGTGCCTGGTACGGTAGTCACTCGCGCGATTGTGGCTCAGGACGATGACGGGAAATGGACGGAGCTACTGCGAGTTGATGAGCATTTAAAGAATCAAAAAGGGTATTTGGGGTTGACCCCGCTTGATTCCATTAATGGATGGCGATTGCAGTTGGAACAAAATCCGGAGAAGGGTCTGCAATTATATTTCACGCCATTAAAAGTAAATGGAGACACGCACGTACTGCCGATTGGAGTGCGCTGGAATCCGGCCACCAACCGTTATCAGTCTCTGGATGCCAGCTATGAGCATTTCTTGAAGGAATCGAGTTCACTGCAAAATATGAGGTCCACGCTGCGATGAGTGCGGCCGCAACAACCAGTGCAGCGCTAGGAACTAAAGCTGCCGCCAACCAACCGCCCAAGGTTTCCGCGTGGAAGAATCTGCGTGGACTGTTTCCGTATTTACGGCGTTACCCAGGGGGCCTCGCGCTTGGACTGCTGGCAACGGTGCTCATGGGCATTGTCGGCAACGTCGTGCCGCTGGCGACGGGCATCATCATCGACGTGCTGGCGGGAAGCGAGCGGCCATTTTCAAACGGCGTCGTGGTTGGCGCGTTGAAGGCTGGTTGGCTCAGCACAATCATTCCCTTCTACCAGCCCTCTAGCCGGCACACGCTGGGAATTTATTGCCTGCTGCTGATCGGCCTCATTGCCATAAAGGGAATCCTGTCCTTTTCCGCACGCTGGATATTAATCGGAGTATCGCGCGACATCGAATTTGATGTTCGCAACGATCTGCTGGACCGCCTGCTGATCCTCGAACCAGAATTTTATGTGCGGAATCGCACCGGCGAGTTGATGTCGCGGGCGACCAACGATTTGAACGCGGTGCGCATGGTGCTCGGCCCCGGAATCATGTACAGCGCGACGACCCTGGTAACCATGTTGGCTGCCGTCTTTTTGATGTTCAAATTGTCACCGTCGTTGACCATGTGGGTGCTGCTGCCGGTGCCCATCGTCGCGGTGGTCGTGCGCCACTTCGGCAAAGTGATTCACGAGTTATACGAAAAGATTCAGGCGTCGCTGGCGGCGGTCTCGGTGAAAG
>DATHGV010000316.1:0-7025 GCA_035490135.1 Candidatus Methylomirabilota bacterium | reverse complement strand
TCAACTGAGGTCGGTTCGCAACTTCGCCATAACGCGGTCAATGATGGGATCGGAGACGGTTGGCGACAACTCGAAGGAATCACTTTCGGTCACAAACTTAACAGTTTTCCTGGCGGTATCGTACAGCACGTGGCAAGCGCGGCAGTGGGACAAATGCAATTCGAGTTCCTGGCGCACCTCGGGCGAGACTTGATTCTCCATATAGTCGGCGAATTCCGTGAAGAATTCCTCACATGTGATCATTGAACTGCTCCCTTGGTGATGGTCGACAAGTGAGGCGAGAGAAATTCTCGCAGCATTAACCGGCCTCGAAGTAAACGAGTCTTTACTGCAGGAACGCTTAGCCCGAGCTGGTGGGCGACATCGTCCGTTGAAAGCTGCTCTATATCCCTGAGCATCACCACCACGCGGTATTTAGCGGGGAGCGCCAAAATGCCGCGCTCGACCAGTTGCCGTCTCTCAGTTTTAGAATGGCATTGCTCGGGATCGTCTTGCCAGGCGCGGAGTTGGCGCGGGCGAAAATCCTCATCCTCGCGGATGTCACTCTCATCCAGGCTCTCTGTGTTTCTCCGGCGCCGCAAACGTTGTAGCGCGGTGTTCCTGGCAATACTCACGAGCCAGGTGGAAAATTTCGCGCGGCCCTGAAATTCGCGAATGTGCTTGAACGCGCTCAAAAGCGTATCCTGCAAGCCATCCTGGGCGTCGGCAGAGTTGCCTAAGATGGCTATCAAAGTTCGATAAATTAGCTGCGTATGCCGGCGAGCCAGCTCTTCGAACGCCTCGAGGTTGCCGCTCTGCGCATCGGCGACCAGTTCCGCATCCGCATTTTGGAGCGAGCCGACTAGATTCACATCCCCCTCACGCTTCGTGGGAGTCTCGCAAGCGCTTCCGAGATTCATTTTATTTTCTTGGAATGCCGCGGGAGGGGCAAAATCCGGTTCGATCCCCAGGCCCATTTGGAGGGTATTCGCGAAATTATTGAGCGCGGTCACCACTTCGCATTCCAAAATCTGTTCCTCAGTGAAGCCAAGCCTTCTAAGGCTTAGTACATCTTCACGGGAAAACTCTGAAGCACGCGTACCCAGTTTGACCGCGAAGTCCAGCAGCGCTTTATCGGCTTCCGATAAGCTGGACTCGTGATGATCCACGGCGATCTGATCGCCCTCGTCAGAAGGCATCCCCAAGCCGCGCAGTAAATTGCAATGCATGGCTACACAGTAAGAGTTGAGGTTGGCTGCCGACACGGCCAGTAGAATGCATTCCTTTTGTGCCCGGGTCAGGGCGTCTTCCGGCAGTAGAATGTGGCCCACGGCCTCAAGCTCCGCTTCGAGCAAGTCGGGCAGCAAAGTCTGAGCACGGAAAAAGTTCGGTATAAATCCGTGACTCTGCTCAACGATGGCAAAAGGCGTAAACGCCTTGGGACTGAGGTAGGGAGCGGACACGTATGAGCCTTTTCTTCGCACCGCTTCGTGAGTGTGGGGCCGCGTGCCGTTAGATGCCGCTTCAGAGCCAAGATCATCTCTGGTCGAAGCAAACTTCTTCGATGCAAAATCTGGTTTCGGACCTAAGCCCGCCGATAGCGTGCAGCGGTAAACCGCTAACGCGGCAACGAGGACGGATTCGAATATGGCTTCATCGATGAACCCGCAGGTCCGGAGCGCTTCAATGTCTTCGGAGTTCACCGCGGGAGCGTGACGGGCTAGTTTGAGACAAAATTGCAGGGACGCTAAATCGGTAGCCGAGAGCTTCGCGTTGCGGTAGTCGCTCAGGAGATCGTCGATATGATTGTCGGAGACGCCAAGGGAACAAAGGGCTCTGCTGTGAGCGGACATGCAGTAGGTATCTTGGCGGTGAGCCGCAATGCGTAGAAGGATTCGTTCCTTTTGGATTTGAGAAATTGCCCCCTCGCGCAGGACGGCATTTTCAAGAATTGTCTGGGCCTCGATGACACGAGGCAGCAACGATTGTGCCTGAAGAAGATTGGGGATGAACCCACGGACTTGTTGAAAAGCCACGAAAGGCGCAAATTCGTTACCCATGGGAACTTCGCTTAGAAAACCCATTATTCACCATTAGCCGCGCGATAACGGTACAACAATTTGCGTTGTTTCGCACTCCCGAGGAACGCCCCTACGCGAAGAGCGCCGCAGCAAACTTCGTGGTCAGATGAACTGATCAAACCAAAGTAAAAGCGGAGATGAAATCAAGCGCATGCGATGGCTTCGATCTCGATTTTCCAGGCTGGATTGGCGAGACCGGCGACGATAAGGGTGCTGGCTGGGCCGCGATCGCCCAACGCTTCCGCACGGGCAGGGCGGCTAGCGGGAATCTCGGCGGCGTCGGGAATAATCATGGTCACCTTTACGAGGTTGTCAGTAATTTTCGTAATATCGAAGTAATCGATTCGCGGAGTTCCCATTTTCTAGCTCCTTAAGTGTTAACCATTGCCCATAATTCAAATTTATTCTGCCAGCGCAACGAACTGAGAATCAAGGCACGCGTGAGCGCTCCCATCGCTACATTGGTCAGGGCAGATCTTTCAAATCGAACAAAGATGCTATCAATGTTAAATTTCATATCACCATGAAAATTTATTTTGGTTTCACCGTTGCCGGGGATCGCTCCGCTATCGTAGCGGCGAGAAAGATAGTAGGCCTGATTCTGGAAATGGGTCACGAAGTACTTACGCGACATCTCGTCGAAGACAATGCTTGGGACCAAGATAGAGCGCTCACGCCGAAGGAAGTTTATCTTCGGGATATAACTTGGCTTGATCACTGCGACGCGTTTTTGGCCGAGGTTTCCGGATCTTCGTTTGGTGTGGGGTTTGAGACTGGGTATCTTTTGGGAGCGACCTCCAAGAAAGTAGTCTTGTTCTACCGGCGAGAAGCCGAGGCCAAAATATCTCTTCTGATCACGGGTATAACTCATCCGAATTGCACGCTGGTACCGTACTCGGACCTCAACGAAGTGGAGTTTTGGATTGGAAGAAACTTGTCGCATCTGCAACCCTCACAACTCAACGGTTAATAAGAAACGCTACACTCAAAAGCTGACTAACCCGTTGCTGCCGGCGGGCAATCCAGTCAGGACTTGCACCGAAGTAAGGCCAGCCGTAGACGCGTCAATGCGAAACACTTCGATGTTTCCAGTGGTGGTCAACACATTCAAATACATACCATCCGGGGTGATGGCCATGTCCAGCGGATTGCCCTGCGTTGTGGCAGCGACAGATGCGGACAAGGAAAGCGAACCATCTACGCCGATAGCGAATTCCGAAATAGTTCCACTTGAAGTGTTGGAGACGTAGGCGGTTTTTTTGTCGGGGGTAATGACGAGCCAGCAAGCAGTTCTTTGCTGTGTTTGCACCGCGGCGCTGATCGTTTGTAAGGCTCCTTGCGAACCGACCGTGTAACTGGACGCGGTTCCGGCTCCGGCCTCCGACACATACAACTGAGTAGCATTGCGGAAGGCGAATCCAAACGGCTCGGTGCCCGCCGACGGGTGAACTACGTGACCGCCAGCGACGCCGTTGGCGTCTACCGTGTAGGTATCGATGTGGCCGCCTCCGGTCTCGGTAACCACGATGATGCTTCCGTCTGTGCTGAACTGAATCTGCGCGGGATTCACGCCGCCTGCGCTTAGCTCTACTGTCGAACCTGGAATCGGAGTGAGACTTCCGTCGGTTCCTAACCGCAGACCAGTAATGTTGTCACCAGCCGGGTCACCTGCTTCGCCGCTCCGGTTCAGGACGTACACCAGCCCGCCATGCTCCGTGACGCTAACGGGCAGCCGACCGCCCGAGGAAACCCGTCCAGTCTGCGTCAATCCCTGGTTCGTGATTTGGAAGGCCGTAACATCGTTGCTGCCAGGATTGACTACAAAAAGATATTTGCCATCATTACTCAGCGCCAAAGCCCCCTGGTTTTCCAGTCCGTGACCAACCCCCAAGCCTCCGGTGGCAAACGTCGCGGCCTGGCTCAAAGTGCCATCCGAGCTTTGTTGATACGCGATCACGCTGTTACCTGTGGTTGCGTTCTCCATCGTGTAAACGGTGGTGGACGAACTTGCTGGCGTTACAGTAGGGGCCGGTGTTGCGGCATTGTAAGAACTCCCGCAACCGCAGCAGCTCGCCATCAAGAATAAACTGCCACATGCCTTGCTTAATCGGGTTCTCAGCTGTCGCCTTGGTAGTCTCATGCATCCCCCTACCGTGCGATTCGCGGTGCTTGTAGAAGTTTCACGCGCGGGCCGTCGAGGGGAGGCGTTGTGACGTCTGGATTTACCGGACTGGAACTCCGTGAACGCGGTGAAATTGTTCAGGGTTGTATCGCATGGTTCGCCTGCAACTGCATATCCATTGAAGCTGAAGTCGCTAGCGATTCCTCCAACAAATATCCGCGCAGAGCGACGCTGCTTGTCCAGGTGCGCTCGAGAGCGTCAACGTAGGCGGTCTCGTTTTCGTAGAGCATGTGTTGAAGCATGAGAACACGAATGAACGAAGCGGCCATGAGTCCATACTGTTCGGCCATCAGTTTATAGGCGCGCTCCAGCCGCGGAAGTATTTCGGTGCGATAGCGCTCGGCGGTTAACCGCGCGCTGCTGTAATCTTCGGTGTACATCGCGAAGCGGTCGCGGAGCATCAGGTCCACCCGACTTACTTCGTTCTTAGCGGCATTGAGGTTGGCGCTTTCCGCTGCGACGCCTCCCTGATTGCGGTCCCACAGATGAAGATGCAGGCCAATTTCAGCGAAGCCCTGGAGACCAACGCGCCGGTCCGGCCCGTTAAGCTGCTCGAAATTTTGCTGCATTCCAGCACGGACCGTGATGTCAGGAATGCTCTCGTGCTTGGCACGGAGCACCGCAGCCTCAGAGCGCTCTACGCTGGCTTGCGCGGATTTTACCTCCGGACTCTCAGCGAGCAGGGAACGAAGCAACTCCGACGAATCCAGCGAAGGAAGATCGGCATCGATCTTGCCGGCCACACCTCCGGCGGGTATGGAGGGGACGCCGACCGCGGAAATCAGCATCGCCCATTCACGCTTGAATTTGGCTTCGGCGATTCCGGCAGCGATTTCCATGCGCTGCTCCTCGGTTTCGGCTTCGAGGATTTCCGTCTCATCGGCCTGACCCACATTTCCGAGCTGACGAATGATGCGCACGTTGCTTTGCGCAATGCCAACGAGATCGCGTTCGAGTGCTAGGCGTTCTTGAGCTGCGAGAACCCGGTAATAGGCGATACGCACATCGTTTTCCACGCGGTACCCCTGCGCGTCGGCTTCGGCTTGACGCTCTTTCACTGCGCTTGCACCGATCTTGCGATTCAGACCGAGTTTGCCGCCAAGAATGATTGGTTGCTCGACGAAAAATCCTTCCTCGCCGCCTCCATAAGCGCCGCCGCGAATCTCGTCGCCGCGATACCCGATGACCGGGTTCGGGTACAGACCGGTCTGAAGCTCGCGCCCCCGTGCAGACTCAACGGCGCGTCGAGACTGCGCCAGCGTGGGGTTGTGTGTCACGGCCATCTGCTCCAGGTCTTCAAGCTGGACAATCGGGCCGGACACCACGCGCTGCGAATTCCCAAGGTGCGGAAATTGCGGCATGACCTCATGGATGTTGCCGTGATGATGCATTTCCATTTTCGGCTGGTCCGCCATCGGGAAGAAAACTTGAGGTCTCTGTTGGGACGGTTGCTGTGTAGAGTCTTGGCCTGCCGGTTCTTTCGGTTCAGCGGTCTGTGCAGGGGCGATTCTTGCCGCCAGCAATATCAGTAAACAGATTCTCAGGGCACGGTTGAAAATTGGCAATAAGGTCATCGGCGGTGGCCTTCGTCATTGGCGTGCTCGGTGTGCTCATGCGCTGAGTGGTCATGGTCCCCGTGTTGGTGTTCCCCGTGTGCTTGTCCGCCAAGTGGCGGTGGCGGCGCAGTATAGCCATTCTTGACGTCCTTCATGACCAACTCGTATAAATCTGGCGGCAGCACTCGCACCAGGGTCATCATGCCCATCATCATGGCGCTCCAATTCCTGGGCAGCCCATTATTTTCCGGCTTGGCGACGACTTCGTCCATGCCCATATCCATGAAGGCATCCTGCGGAAAGCCGGGAACATTGTTGGCGTCCGGCGTGATTGGTGCGTGATGGACATGCTGGAATCCCACCTGGTCGGCGAGCGTCTGCATCTGGATGAGAGCGCGTGAATCTTCAGTGTCGGCAGTCATCATCATGCGGTCGCCGAGAAGGTCGCTCATGGCGTTCATGTTGTGATGAGGCATGTGACAGTGCAGCATCCATTCACCGGGATTGTTAGCCACGAACTCGAAGTCGCGGGCCTGCGCAACTCCAACCAACACGGTATTAGCCGGACCCCAAAGTGTTTCGGGTTGCCGCCCACCTTCTGTGCCGGTCACAACGAAGGTGTGGCCGTGCAGGTGGATCGGATGATGATCCATGCCAAGGTTGACGAAACGTACCCGAACGCGACTCCCAAGGCGCACGATTAACGGCGTGGTCATGGGACTGCAAACGCCGTTGAAGGTCAGCCAGTTCCATTCCATGTTGGCGGTATTGGGGACGGTGTTGTTCGGCAGCAGCGCCCACTCTTGTAGCACGATGCCGAAGTCGTGATCCACGATTGGAGCGTGCGCCCGGGTCGGGTGCAGAATAAACATCCCAATCATTCCCATCATCTGCTGCATGGGAGAGTGCGAATGATAGAAAAACGTGCCGTTCTGATGGACTGTGAACTCGTAGCCCAACTGTGACCCGGGGGCGATGGGCTTCTGTGAGAGGTACGGCATTCCGTCCATGGCGTAGGGGATTTCGAGGCCATGCCAGTGAATGGCGAAAGATTCGGGCAACCGATTCTCGACCACGATTCGTACCTGATCACCCTGGTTAACCTGAATCGTGGGTCCTGGGCAGGATCCATTGAAGCCCCAGCAATCGATGGTTTTCCACGGTGCGATTTTTCGTTTGACAGGTTCGGCGACGAGTTGAAATACCTTCGTGCCATTATCGAGCGTG
>DATHGV010000315.1:0-5304 GCA_035490135.1 Candidatus Methylomirabilota bacterium | reverse complement strand
CGGCGGAGGAGCGCCAGGCTCGAGACCCAAGAGCGGTCCCATCCGCAATTCTGGAAAGTTGAGCGGTTTGGCCACGAGCAGGTCTTCCAAAACTTGTGGCGTCACGGATATTGGATTGGTGACCGCTCGAACGATACCGGTTGCATCTACCAGCAACGTTAGCGGGCGGCCTCCAATGTCGTATCTCTTGAACGTGCTCTCCTCTGCATCAAAAGCTACCCATCCGCGGATCGGGTGATCCGCCAGGAACCGCTTCACGAGTTCGGCATCCATTTCGTCTGTAATCGAAATGAACTGCAGCGGCCGAGATGCGAACTTCTCTGCCAGCTCATTGAGGTGGGGAATGTTATCCACACACGGGCCGCACCAGGTCGCCCAGAACTCGATAACTACAGCCTTCCCTCTTAATTCCTCCCAAGTCGCGTGCGCTTCCTCAGGTGCCTGCAACACATTCTTCAGGGTGAGCGGCGGTGCGGGGGAGCCTACCTTGACTCCGGAGTCGGCTTGCACAGTCGGTGAGAACCAGAGGAACGCAAAAAAGAAAGCGAAGAGAGACTTGCGTGTCATCATACTAGCCTCCTTTCGTAGTAGCGGCAGTCTGCCACGCTAATCACAATTCGAAAACGGGACTCCTAGGCTGTTGTCCGAACTCTTTGGAAAGTGTACCAGTGTACCTGGTTGCCCCGCTCCGGAACATCGGAGCGGCGCTCCCGCGCCGGGTGTGCAAAGGGACACGCCACCCCAGGTTGGGTGCTGCACAGCAACTCTGGTTGCTGTATAGGAACCATCAAGAAATCACGGACTTACGAAATCTCTAGCACTATAGAGCGCTTCAGGGCGCTATCCGTTAACTTTTTGAAAATAAAAGGGCGGCAAAAATCACAGCAGCTAAAGAAAAAATCTCTTGCGTCGTTGTCCTAGGGTCCCTTTGAATATTTTGTAACCTTCTCTCCGGATCGAGCCACGCCAACAAACGACTTGAGGCCGGCTGAAACCGGGCCGGAACGCTACAACTCGGGCAGCCTCCATCGGTCGGGAGCCGACGGACCGTGCTAGGATGAGCGAACTGTGTCTGGATGTTGTTATGGACGACCTCGACCGCGATAACTTATTGGTGCTTACGACCTTCGCGGGAAGTGTAGTTGCAGTCATCGTTGGGTACCTTCTCGCATGGCGTGCCAAACGAACGGGGACGGCTCCGCCAGACGGAACTTACAAAACTGCATTGCAGTTCCGAAATCTCATGCTGCTGGTTGCTCACTGGTCCGCCCCCAATTCTGAACTATTGATGGCCGCAGGCATCCATATTCCGTTGTGGCCGCTGCGCCAGGTGAATCTCGCACACCACGAGCAGCTTCCCCCGCTCAATATGAGCGAACCGATGGCACCGCTCGATAGGTTTTGTAGCAGTCTCGGCGTATGCGATGCGGATTTTTCTCAAATGTGAAGATGCACGCTCAATGACGCTTTTAGCCGTGGATTACGGCTCTGGCTTCTTCCCGAATCGCATTCAATATCAGAGGTTATTTTGCCTGTATCGAGAGTGGCGGTGATTTTAGCCGCCTGCCAACCGAGCCTACAGGGTCGCGGTGGAAAAACGATATGGCTCTAAAAAGGAGCAAAAATGCAGACTGATTCCTTCGTAGCTTCCGGCTCTTCTCCAACACCTGATTTCGAACTTCAGAATCACGGCTCGATTTTCCTCTTAATTCCTCAGACCATTTCCGCTCGTATTTGGATTGCCGACCACATTAGCCGCGAAGGCCGGGAAGTAATTTCCGGGCAAGGCAGTTTCGATGTTCAAGTTTGCGGCCCCGAGTCACTCCGTCTGACAGGTCATTGTCTGTATCTGACATTAGATCAACTGAAGCGGTTCAAACAGGCCGCGCCGGAGCTGTTCGAGCGGAACCGCAATTGAAAGTACTTTCGTACTATTCCATTCGTACTATTCCAATTCAGGACGACGTGAGGCATTCTACAGGTGCATCAAGAGCGCCGTCATTCAGACGGCCCACAACCGTGGTCTCAGTTTCATCGAGAAGAACGGTGTGAAGCCTGCCTAGGCAGATGCGTCCCCGAAAGGGAAAAGCATGACCGATTCCCCTCAATCAAAGGTGGGACCCAATCCCGTCTGGTTTGTGGCTACCGCCAAAAGAAGGCGCACAGACCTCGGCCACATCAAAGGCCAACCAACACAGTTTGCTCACGGACACAACCGGGCTGCAAAGAGTGAACCGAATTCTGTCAAGCAGCTACCTGACGGAACAACAGTGCTCACTCTTTTGCAACAAGACGGCATCCCTGTCGAATGCTTCAACGAGTTCACCGACTTTGTGTTGGCGCATTCCGACGAAATTGACGAGGCCTTGGCAACGGCGTTTTTGCATCACCAACTCAACGGCACCGAGGTGGTCCAATGAAGACAGACGCGCTAAAAGTTGTCATTTTGCTTCTGATTTTGGCGCTGTGCTTCCTGCTTTTTCTGGGGGTACGTGCCCAGGCGCAAGTGACGAACGACCAAGTCGTACTCGTGTTCGACCGCATTGAGAACGGGAAAATAATTTTGACTCCGAAAGTCGGCGTGTACTTCACTGTCAAGGCCGACACCTTCGTGCCGTTGAAACGAGGGGATTTCATCATATGCAGGGAGCGCACCCTGGATGCTACAGATGAGCGGGGGTCCGTCCACCACACGATGGTTTTCAAATGCGGCGTCGATACGTTGACCGTGCACGGCATCGGTCTGCTCCAAGACTCGAAGGACGTTAAGAGGGCGCAGCGGGAAGAGAAGGATGAGAAGGCACCCTCTCCGAAGTTCAACAAAAAGACCAAAACGTATTCATGTCCCCCAACCTGGGGCGTCTCCAGCGAAGATGAAGTCCGCTGCAGGAAGGCTCGATGATGGAGAGATTAATTTTCGTCCGCACTTCTCTTGTGGCGCTTCTCTTCGCCATTCCTGCCGTCGTGATGTTACCGAGGGCGAGCCACAGTCTCGCTGTTCCCGCGTTAGCGTTTGTCTGGTGCCTATTTTTCGAATACTTATACCACCGCTGGTTTCAGCATCGTCCTGGCACTATTTTCGCGGATAAACATCACCTTCATCACGCGACATATCGTCGGGAGAACGAGAAGGAGCACCTGAATTTTGGCGGACATCCAATCTATGTCGCATTGCTCTTTGTCGTCAACGGCGCACCACTGGTGGCGGTCGACCTGATATTCCACACGAGGTGGTTCCCACCCGCTATGTTGATATTCGTCGGCTACGTCATTGTGATGGAAGACATCCATTACCGCATCCACACAGGCCTTTGGGTCCCCTTCAACCTGGGCGTGAAACACCATCACGGGCATCACACGATGCCACCAAAGAATTTCAACGTTTTCATTCCGTTGTTCGATTATCTCCTGGGGACGAAAGAATAATGCGCCGGGGCAGGTTGTATCGAGACCATGAATGAAGCCAGCAAAAGTGGCATTATTGCGATATTGCCTTGGGTTGTACATTCAGCGACGTAGCTGCGTTTGTTCGCAGTTCGGCCTGGACGACTCCTGTCTCGCAGAGAACGAATTCAGCTTCGGCTGGGCCTTCGAGTCAAGAATGAAAATTTTGGTAAACACTCGGATCCAAATGCTCGTGGTCACGCTCGCGGCTTCATCCGCGCTCTTTGCTCAAAGTAGCGGGACTTCTCCGGGCCAGCCGCAGAATCAGCAGAGCATGCTGGACGCCCGCCAGATCGTGGCGCTCTCGGTCGCGGCCACCGAGCGCAGTTGGCAGGCCCGCGACTATCACTACACTTATATCGAGCGTGATGAGGATCGGCGCTTGGACTCCCGTGGCCAGGTGAAATCCGAAGATGTCGACGTCACCAGAATGATTCTCGTCACCGGCGTGCGTTTCGAACAGCTCATCGAACACAACGGGCAGCCCCCATCGGCCGAGCAAGAGAGGAAACGCAGAGAGGAGCTCGAAAAAGTGAAGCGTGAAACGCCGGAGGAGCGAGCTGCCCGGCTCCGCAAGGACCAGGAGAACAGGTCTTTCCTCAAGGAAGTACTCCAGGCCTTCGACTTCCAGCTCATCGGCGAAGAGCTCGTCGAGGGCAGGCCGGCCTACGTGCTTCTGGCTACGCCGCATCCGGGCTATCATGCGCACGGCAAGTTCGGCAAGATGTTCTCCAAGGTGGAAGGCCAACTTTGGATCGACAAACAGGACTACGGTTGGATCAAGGTAGACGGCGAAGTAACGCAGTCGTTCTCGATGGGATTATTCGTGGCGCACATGCAGCGCGGCGCGCGCATCATCCTGGAGCAGACCTGTGTCGGTGAGAGCGTCTGGGTGCCGAAACGCCTCCAGATGCGGTTCAGCGCCAAGATCCTCCTCCTGAAGAGTCTCAACATTGACAGGATCTTAACGTACTCGGACTACCGCCCGGAGGCGGACAGCCCATCATCGGTCTGTAGATAGCGGGGTGGGCTCTGTCTTCGATCATCCGGCCGTTAAGTATCGAATCCACCCATGCAAGGATATGAGTTCTGTGCCTGCGGCACCGGGATGACGGATGTTTCTTTACCTATTTTCCAGGTCGCAGTTCAAAAAAGACGGGTTCAGGATGATCGACGCCAAGGCAGCTTCCAATTGATGGCGGCGGCCATCTGCTTCCAACTTCGGGCTGAGGAACATTGGGACCAATTCATTCGGTTGGGACCATCATGGGACCAAAAAACCCAATTTTGTGGCCGTATTCAGTTGGTTTAGCGGCGTAAGGACAGCGTAAGGACAATAGAATCATCGTGAGTTATGGAGCGGGCGATGGGAATCGAACCCACGTCCGATGCTTGGGAAGCTTGTAGCAGGAATCCGTAGACGCGTAAACTCGCGGTACTTAACAGGTTTAACGGGCCCCCCAGTTGGAAAATGAGGTATCAGGAGACTATTGCCAGTCGAATCCGACGAGATCTTGGAGGCGGACGTGGGGCAGGTTGAGTTGGATGCGGACCTGACGCTTGAGTTCGGGGCGGGCGAGTCTGATTTCGGAACCTGGGCAAACAACTAAAGACTTGGTTCTTTGCCGGGGTTTGGCATCGAGACCAGTGAGGAGAGAAACTGGTCTGAACCAGATTGAATAGTCGGCAATAGGAGTGTAACTGGCGTCCGGAAAGCTATAGTGATTTGTAAATTCCCAGGCATGGGAAACGGCATCCTCTTGAATGGTGTCGGAGTGTTCATCTCCAGTGCACGGGAATTCTTGGGGATCGAAGGTGGCCATCAACCCTGGAGCATGGAACGGTTTGAGGCACTGTATC
>DATHGV010000314.1:0-5101 GCA_035490135.1 Candidatus Methylomirabilota bacterium | reverse complement strand
GAGCACTGTTTTCTCATGCTTATCTAGTGCCTCCCGCATGGCGCCGGTGCTTTCCTGCAACCCACGGTTCGCTTCCCGGGCGCGCGCCACTTGCGCATCCAGGGCGAGAACCCGATAAACTGCCACGCGCGCATTCATCGCCACCTGCCATTCCTGCCAGGCAACATCGAGATCAACCGAGCGCAGATTCTTTTTCGCGGCCGTTTGCTTGGGCAAAAACGGAATGAGCGCGCTGAACTCCCAGCCAGCGCTAAAGGTGTAAGCGTTCGTTGTCCCGACGGTGTTGCCACCGGTGACATCGTCGCGCGCGTATGAGACTACCGGGTTCGGAAGGATTCCGGCTTGGATTAATTGCGCGGCTGCGAGTCCGCGCCGATCGCGAATGGAACGAAGAGCCGAATTAGAATAAAGTGCGATTGTCGCCGCTTCATCCGGGCCAATGCCGCCACGCAAATCGATGATTTGCGACCCGAATTCCGGGCTGTGTATTCGCGTTTGCGGAATGCGCAACCTCTCCGTCGTTGCCTTGGAGAGCGACTGCTCCGACTGCGCGTACGTGGTCGATCCGATCAGGAAAAGACACGCGAACCTGGCCCAGCGTTTGGTTTTGCGGCGCACGTCGGTTCGGACGATACGACGCAATTCCACTTCGTCGCAGCCAAAAACCGCGCAAAAACTCCAAACGGAAGTTGATAAGGCGCGCCTTGATTTCTGAAGGGTGTTGAATCACGGTGGTTCGGTAACGATCGAGCGAAGTGAAGTCGTAGCGATCTTTCTACATCCCACGTTCTAGTTTGAACTCAATCCTACCGCTCGCTGTCGCAGCTTCGCTCGCTTTTGTGTCCTTGCCTGCGACTGCGGCCAACTTACCGTCAGGATTTACCGAGACGCAGTTCGGCGGCAATCTGTCAGGCTCACCCACCGCGATGGCTTTTGCGCCTGATGGACGGCTTTTTGTCTGCCAACAGGGCGGGCAGCTGCGCGTGATCAAAACCGGCTCGCTGCTCAGCACACCATTCGTGAGCCTCACAGTCGATTCCTCCGGCGAACGCGGCCTTCTCGGGATCGCGTTCGATCCCAACTTCGCCACCAATCACTACCTCTACGTTTATTACACCGTGGCGACCTCACCAATCCACAACCGGGTCAGCCGGTTTACCGCGGCGGGCGATACCGCCGTGCCCGGCAGCGAGACCATTCTCTTGGAACTCGACAATCTCAGCTCCGCCACCAACCACAACGGCGGCGCGATCCATTTCGGGCCAGACGGCAAGCTCTATATCGGCGTGGGGGAGAACGCCAACGGCGCAAATTCGCAAACTCTTTCCAATCTGCTGGGGAAGATGTTGCGCATCAATGCCGACGGCACCATCCCGACTGACAATCCATTTTACAATACCGCCACTGGAAACAATCGCGCTATCTGGGCGCTTGGCCTTCGCAATCCGTTCACCTTCGCTTTTCAGCCAGGCACAACCCGCCTCTTCATCAATGATGTTGGCCAGTCCACCTGGGAAGAAATCAACGACGGCATTGCCGGTTCGAACTACGGCTGGCCCACAACCGAAGGTCCGACCAGCAACCCATCCTTCCGCAGTCCGATCTACTACTATGGTCACGGCACGACCAATACCACCGGCTGCGCCATTGTTGGCGGCGCTTTTTATAATCCGCCGGTGCCTCAATTTCCTTCTTCCTACATCGGTACATATTTTTTCGCTGATTTGTGCGGCGGCTGGATCCGAATCTTCGATCCTACTGCCGGTACCGCAACCGGCTTCGCGACCGGCATCGTGAATCCTGTTGATCTGCATGTTGGACCTGACGGCGCGCTCTATTACCTCGCTCAAGGTTCCGGCGGCCAGGTCTTCCGCGTCAGCGCTTTACCGGCACAAGCATTAAATATTTCGGGACGTGCGCGAGTGGAAACCGGCCAGGGCGTCGTAATCAGTGGCTTCATTGTGACGGGCACGACACCAAAACGCGTCGGGGTTCGCGCCCTCGGGCCGTCGCTGGCCAATTTCGGCGTATCGAGCCCGCTGGCCGATCCGATAATCCAGCTGAACCGCGGAGACGGCTCGCTTGTTATGGTTAACGACAATTGGAAGAACACACAGCAGGCGGAAATTACAGCGGCCGGCCTCGCCCCTCCAGACGACCGGGAAGCCGCGCTAATCGTCACGCTCTCCGCTGGAAATTACACTGCCATCGTCAGCGGGAAGAATGGAGGAACTGGCGTCACCCTGGCCGAAGTTTACGACCTGGATCAGGCTGCCGATTCCCGACTCGCGAACATTAGCACCCGCGCTCCAATCGGGACCGGCTCCGATGTGTTGATTGGCGGATTCATCACCGGCAGCAAAATCGGTGCGACCCGCATCGCCGTCCGTGCTCTCGGTCCTACGCTGCAGCGATTCGGCATCGCTAATCCCCTCCCCGATCCGAGGCTTGAGTTGCACAACGCGAATGGCGCGCTCCTGACGTCGAACGACAACTGGCAGAGTGACGCAAGCCAGGCCGCGCTGATTACTGGCTATGGACTCGCTCCGCCCAACAGCCTGGAATCCGCCATCGCGATCAGCTTGGCTCCGGGTCCGTACACCGCGATCGTTACTGGCAAGAATAACCAGACGGGTATCGGTTTGATAGAGATTTACGACGAACAGTGAACAGTGGCGATTTGGCATAAGCTTGGAAGCCTGGGGGGTCCACGAAGTCACCGTCAGACTAGATCTTTAGTCCACCGTAACGGCAACGGGAGCGGAGGGAATGCCGTTGGTGACAACAACAAGCTGGCTGGGGCCATGCTCCTGGGTTACCGGCACATCGAAATGCGTAGACACGGGATCTCCAGATGCAATCGCCATGCTGCTGTGATCGTGCGTTCGGCTATAAAACACGTGTCCAGTTCTATTGTTCGTGATACGCACGAGCGGATAGTTCGTGGCAGCTTGCTGGTCGTCTCCGTAAGCAGCCCCTTGCGACATACCGTTGAAACGATGGCCGGAGATGATGTACGATCCCCCTGGCCTAACCCTGGTAGGAGCAGACTGGATACTTGGCGCCCACGCCGGATTATAGGTTCCGCCAGGGTTGTAAACTGAGACAAAGAAAAAGTCGGTGAAGAGAATCTGGCCAGTTGGGAGGACTAGGAAGTTGCCGTAAAACGACGAGTCGTTAGATGCGTGGGGAGCCGGGGGAATTTCCGTTAGGCTCGATCCGTCCCACTCCAGGAAGGTCGACGGGGTATTAAAGATCTTTGGACTCGCCATCATTAGAACCTTGCCGTTAGGTTCCAGCGCCGCGGGACCATCTGCGATATCCAGCGAGTCCGGAAAATCCGGGCCAGCAGTCCAGATGCCGGTAGTCGAGTTGTAGATCGCGGTGTGACCCGCACCGCAACGGGTTGCTCCAGTGTAGAAGACGGTCCCGTCGGGTCGCAGGACGCCAGGTCCTACTTCGAAGGAAGCATGGTTCTTACCGCCGCAGCCTGCAGCGGAGTCCCAGAGCTGTACAACCGTACTGCCGGCGCTCGACCACGAACCGGTCGCGGGGTTGTAGATTTCGGAGTTCGTGCCTTTGGCATCGTACGCAAACACGTAGGCATCCACCGTCAACACGTGTGTGTTCGGCAGGAGCGTCCACCCTTCTTCGTCGTTGATGTCGAATTTGTTCGAACCCGTCGGCGTCCACGTCAAACTATTGAGGTTTAGCAGAGCAGCCTGATCAGTACAGCAATTGGCCTGCATGAACGTTCCATCGGAGAGAACGAGGCCTTGGGCATCTCCAATCGTGGACCATCCCGTTGGAGGATTTACGCTCGTCCAAGTGTCCGTTCGCGGATCATAGATGGCGCCCAAATTGGTCCAGACCGGTTGCAGGAAGTTGTATTCCCCACCCTCAATGATGACCCGGCCGTCCGGAAGCACGGCTGAGGAGTGATAAAGCGGGCTATATCCCGCCGGCGTCGAGGCCAGCTGGGTCCAGGTTCCATTCACGTAGCTGCCGAACTCGTCTGGGGTCAGTTTCCACCAGTCCTGGCACCCGTCATCTTGCACCATGACAGTGCCGTCGGTAAGTAAAATCGGGTTGCCAGGCCCGCAGTCGGCATAGTCAAGAACCGGAGGTTGGTTTGTCAGTAATTGCCATGGCGAGCCGGCGGCGGGAGCGGCAGTTGCGGCAAAGGCAGCTGGGCCCTTTTTCGGCGGGAGAGGCATTAGCTTGGCGAAGGCCTGTCCGTCGGCGGACTGCGCAACGACACTAGATGGGTGGGCCGCGAAGAAAACCATTGCAGTCGCCGCCAAGATTAGCGTGACTGCAGTTACGATACGCAGATGTAAGAAAGCCCGATTTCGAGTAAACCAACGAGGGGTTTTCATATGTTTTTGCAGCTGCCGATAACGAGGTGAATTAATGAATTTGCGGCGCTCCGGGAACTCCAACAAATCACGGCGAAAATGTCGACCATTTTGATCGTTTTCCTTTTACTTTTTTCTCCGCGCGGCGGGTGCAATTCGGATGGAGTAAGAAAGCAGGGATTTTTGCGGCGTCTGTTCGTGAATCCTCATCGTTCGTCACAATTTTCACATGCGTGCGCGCAATCCTCCGAAATTCATTTGGAGGAGATGCCGGCAAACACGAGCGGATTTCGCCTGCTGAGGTTCCAGCGCGCGACGCGATAAAGCTAGTCGCATGACGGTGATGGTGGAGCGGTGGCTGGCACGACGGCCAACAAGCCGCCGCCAGCGACCGGCGCCCGCGCTACTTTGCGAAATATAGCCGATCGACTATATTGCCGTTCCTCAATTTTTCGGGGGCGTACTGGCTTCGACTTGAAGTTTGAAGCACAGGCGGCATGTCGAGGATGGTTCGTTGGCCTCGTTAAAAACCGAGCCAAAAAAAATAAACGCAGATCACCAAGATCTCGCTCTCGCGGCTTAATTGACCGCGACGTTTGGAGTCGGACGCCTGCTACGGCGCCAAACGTGGACAGCAGGCTAATCGTTCGGCGGAGTGACCGCGTCGGACGGTGAAGGAATTTCGCGGACGCTCGGGAGCCGGCAGTGTGCCGGTGCAACGTTCGGCTCCTTAAACCTTACCA
>DATHGV010000313.1:0-2767 GCA_035490135.1 Candidatus Methylomirabilota bacterium | reverse complement strand
GGGCGGAGGGGATCTTCGCTGGTACGCCTTCCGTTCGCTTGCTTACGGCGACGTAGCGAACTTCAGCCTCCCGCAATAACCCGTCTTGAACCGTTCCCAGCCGCCACGCCTTCCAAAATTCCTTCTCTGCCGTCTCCCTTTGCGAGTAGTCGCTCAGCGCCACCATGCCATAAGAATAATAGCCGAGCGGCACCCGGCATTTTGTCAACGCAAGGGTAGGGGCGAGCAGGTTGTCCCCCGGCAACACGATATCCCCAGCCTGTGCATCCTTCGTCAGGAAATCGATGACACTCAAGGTTTCCAGGCTATAGCTTTGCAACTCCTTTCCCAATGGCTTTCCGTTTAGGTGGTAGGGATCGCGCTCCAGCGCGAAGTGCTGCACCGTTGCAGGTACACTTAAGGCCACAGCGCTCACCGCAATCAGTCCTGCGATTGGCCCGGGCCGCACGCCTCGCGCAACGATGTGCCGATATAAGGTTTGAAGCACTTCAACCGCGAAGATCCATGCTACGTATTTGCTTTGGGCGAGAAACCAGCCGCTGTTGTTGTATTTGTGTGCCCATCCAGCCGGCGTAATGCGGCACGTCAGGGTGATTACCACTCCAATCACGACGAAAAACGCCAGAACGAACCGCAAACCGGATTGCCGGTCCGGACGAAATAACGCACTGAGGATCGCGGGCACGCCAATCACACGGAGACCAAGACAACCGACGAGATAAATCGGCAAGGCGATCCCTGTGAGGGCAACCACGCCAGTCAATCGGCTTTTCATCCCGAGCACTTCCATCATGTGGGAGACGTAGAGCCACGGGTCGAACGCCGTGGTAATCTCTCCGCCATTTTTGTTTCCCAGAAAAACTGACAGAACCAGCGGCGCCCCCAGGGCGGCAGTCAACGCCGCGACTTTGAACAAGTCCGCATTCCGAAAGAGAAGAAGATAAACGACAGCTGCAAATCCCAGGCTGCACATTACATGCGCCGCAGTAAGTATCTTCACTTCCATCAACGCGACAAAAAGCACTGCGGAAAGTAAAAGCCAAACGCCGCTGCGCTCCCGCAGGTAACGTTGCAGACAAAACAATCCGGCAAAAAGGAGTCCCACTCCAGGAAGCATTGGATTGGTATAAAAGAGCGACCAAACCGTGGGCACACTAAAATACCTCACGGACCAGTCGCCTTTTTCGCGCTGGAGCAAGCCGGGAATAAAGGAAAAGTCTTCCCCGAAAAAAACCAGGAACACGACGAGGGCGCCGAAGCATCCCGAGCCGAGCCAGCTTCGTGAGAAGCAAAAAACACTCAAAATGGAAAGAGCCAGGAACAGCGTCGGCACAAAGCGCAGCGTGAGGTCGCGCGTGTTGAGACCAGTTGCGTTGGCGAACATCGCGGCCGAAAGATCCATTCCGTAGTGATAGGTGAGCGGGTGCCCGGAAAAGACCGGAGCTTGAGGCGGTATGGTATGCGTCAGCTCGTTGGCAATCGCGATATGAAGAAAGACATCAGGAACCGGATGGACACGCATAGTGCCATCCGCCTGTCGCGTCAGATTCGTGTAATACAGCGGCAGAAAGGCCAACACCATGACTCCAAGCGCGACAATCCCGGCCACGGCCAGGCCGGACCTGTCGCGCGACCGCCTCGCGGTCTTTTCATGGTGCGCCCCGAGCTTCTCGGCCTGACCGAACAGGGATTTCCACTTGCCGGCGTGGAGATAAACAAAAACTGCGGTAATCGCCAGCGGCCAAAGGACGTAGAGGTGTGCTTGGTGAGCAAACGCAATTAGCCAATAAGCGAGACCGCTTGCGACCAAACCGAGAACACAAGCCAAGGTAAAATCTTCCACCGGGCTGAGCGTCCGCTTCAGTAAAAGCAGCAGGAGCTTGCCGGGCCCATAGGCCAGCATGACAACGGCGACAAAGAAGAGGCACGCGCCGAAAAAAATTTGCATGTCTGAAATTAAAACTTGCACCTCGGCAAGACGAGTAGCCGACTAGCCCAACTTGCCAGATCGGCGCAAGGCAAAACTACGGCTACGTTCCCGCAGCCTTGTTTTGACGAAATCCAAGTCGTCCCATAGTTTCGGAGGTTTTGCGGAACATAGATTTACCGTCGCAATCTCCTGAGCGGCGTTCGCTGTCGGTCGTCGCGCCAGTTTACAATGGCGAGGCTTCTGTCGCTGAGCTGTGCCGGCGCCTGGGTGAAGTATTGCCGCGTGTCGCGGCGCAGTACGAGATCATCCTGGTCAACGATGGCAGTAGAGATCGAAGCTGGGATGTGATCTCAGAACTGTCTTCGCGGTCACCGGCAGTGCGTGGTCTAAATCTGATGCGCAACTACGGCCAGCATAATGCCCTGCTTTGCGGCATTCGCGCGGCGAAATATGAGGTGATCGTGACCATGGACGATGATCTGCAGCATTCGCCAGAAGAAATCCCGCGGCTGCTCGCCCGCCTCGATGAGGGATTCGATGTGGTTTACGGCACTCCGGAAAACGAACAGAACGGGCTCATGCGCGCGATCGCTTCACGCATCACGCGGCTCGCTCTGCGCAGTGCCGTTGGCACCGACGTGGCGAAAAACGTGAGCGCATTCCGCATTTTCCGCACACAATTGCGCGAGGCATTCGCCGGCTATCAGACTCCGTTTGTTTCCATCGACGTGCTGCTTACCTGGGCAACAACTCGCTTCGGCGCGACAACGGTCCCCTTTCAGCAGCGCCACTCCGGCGCTTCGAACTACACGTTCCGAAAATTAGTACGCCATGCGC
>DATHGV010000312.1:0-4469 GCA_035490135.1 Candidatus Methylomirabilota bacterium | reverse complement strand
TCTGGTGCACGTGCACGGCCGACGCGACGGCGCGGACATCTCGCGACCAGCAGAATTCCTAATCGATTCCTCGGGGAAGGTGCGCTGGGTGAATCTTACGGAAGATTTCGTGGTCCGCGCCCGGCCAGAAGAGGCACTCGCGGCGTTTGACGCGATGAACAAATCATCGCACTCCGGAGAGTAGTGGCCTAGAGTGCTTGGTTAACGCCGTAACCCTCCACGTGTCCAGGTAAGTTTCGTCTTAAGTTCCTCAAAGGCGTTGAACGCGATCGGGCAAATAGCGACGCTGTCAATCACGCCAATCAGTCGGGATGTGAACTCTGGTTGTTCTAGGTGAGGAAACGACCTGCAAACGTCTGGCCTATTCTCGTAAATGGAACACAACTTTCCGTTAAGCATCGGGCAAGGTGGATTCACATTGCCTTCTGACATATATTTTTTCTGGAAAGTTTCTATTGAGTGACCAAGCGTTTTTGCGATGATGTGAAGCTCACTTTTTTTAAATTCGACGTGCAATGATCGGCAGCAATTTCCGCACTCCGTGCAATCGATGAGGGTAAAGTATTTCCGGCTCAAGCTTTTGACTAGGACATCGATGTCATCTGGAGCGTACTGTTTTAGCCAGGACCGGAATTCCCAGTTTTCCTCGTCGCGCTCGTGCGAAGGCTGTTAGATTTTTGACAGATCGATCTCAATTTTCGGAAGTGCGACCTGCTTCTCGCTCCGCAGTTTCATTTCGGCCTCAAGTCGTGAACCCACCTTCACGATCAAGCGATAATATCCCGATTGGCGACGCGGAGACACTCGGCAAAAAAGAGATCGGCCGACCTTCTCATGGAAGGAGTTATGAAGAAAGTGTACAAAATTTTTGAAACTTGACCGATTAAACCGAGCTATGGGCGAGGCTAAGTACCACCAGCGTCATGTCATCGCTTTGCGGTGAACCGGAGGCGAAGGCGGCGGCGGCGCTCATGATGCGCGCCGTGATTTCCTGCGCGGGCAGGCCGAGCGTTTCTCGCGCCGAATCGATCAAGCGCTTTTCGCCGCATTCTTCAAGTGCGGGGTTCATGGCTTCACTGATTCCGTCGGTGTACAGCACGACCACATCACCGGGCACGAGGATTATCTCGGCTTGTTCGTATCGGCATTCCATCGGAAGGCCTACGACTGGCCCACCCTTCTTATTGAGTCGCTCCAGAAGGCCACCGTGTCCGCCGGAACTAGCGTGGCCATTCTCAGCGTTATAGCGGAAAACCATCGGCGGATTGTGGCCGGCGTTGACATAGGTGAGGCGGCGAGAGGCAGGATCGTACCGGGAATAAAAAAGTGTGGCGTAACGATCCGCCGCTGAGGCGTCGTAAAGCATCTGATTGAGTCTGCCGATCATCCCGCCAATGTCGTTGCCGGCGCGCGCAGCTTCTGCGCGCAACGACGCTTGCAGGCTGGCCATCGTCAAAGCCGCAGCGATGCCTTTCCCGGACACATCCCCAAGTGCGATGCCCAGCATGCCGTCCGGCAGCGCTAGCTGTGCGGCAGTGCCCCCAATAATCCAATCCAGCTACATGAAGGGGGCAGGTCACCCGCGTCCTAACCAATTTCGGTCAACTGGAAACAGGAGGAACCGAGCGGTTAAGACGGAAGGTAGCAAACCTTCACTGGGTGGCACGAGCCGTGTGACTGGAGACAGTCAAGCACGGATCTGTGAGAGGCTCGGGGTGAAATTCCTCGGGCCTACTCGGCCAGGCGCTGAACCCTACCTCACCGGAAGACCTGCTGGCTGCGGCTACTAAAGTGCCTATCAGCGGTAACGCACTATGGACAACTTCAATGCCTTACTCATAGGTTTCGTCTGGCGACTTCTCCGCAGGGCATGAAAACTGACCCACGGGAATTGTCCTAACTTTCCTGGTTTGGCCTATCCACTGCTTCGGCGGCGCTCTGGTTGAGTTTTTTGCACGCATTCAGCCACAGGTTTTTGGGAGCACGGCTAAGATTCCCTGTTAGGCCTGTATTTAGTGTGAATATTTTGAATAGAACTGATTTACAAAAACTTCCGAAGGGTCATATCTCTTTTTCGCCAGGAAGAATGCGCTAGCCATTGGGTAACCGCGCGAAAGTTGAGACTTGTCGTAATCGAGGACATACGGAAGGTAAAAGGTGCCCTCGCAGTGCAGCGCCAAATCGATGATTTCTCGAGTCGTTTCTGAATTCGCCATCAAATCGGACGGCGAAGTCTTCACGTTCAAGTAGAGTACGACTGATAGCGCCTGCTGGCCGGAGTAATTTAGGAATGCGTCGTTATTGATCTCAATATAGCGCACGGTTGCGTCCAATAAGTTGACGCGCCGCTTTTCTACGATGTCGCGCAAGCCGTTGACGAATTCCGATAAATTGCGGGGAGGTATAAAGTATTCCTGGAGAATGTCCGTATCGTTTGGCGAGTAATACTGAATCCGCCCAATCGGAGAACGGAAGATATTGTTTCTCGTGCGGACGGCGTTAACTGTAGGATATTCCAGTCGCTTTTGCAGAGCCCAACGCAATCTCTTACCCCAGCCGTACTGGCGGGATAAATCAAAAAAGTATCCGTCCCTAAGCCTGTGTTCTTCTGCCCATAGTGCGTCCGTTCGCCTTGTGTCTCCCGGTTGTCGCGTGTATGCAATTGCGATGGCCTCTCTCAGCAGCGATCCCGGAGATATGGACAGATCCGCCTCCACCAACTCTATGGCAGGGTCGGAGCGAACCTGATTCTCGAAATATTCTGGGAGCTGCGCAAAATCTACTTCCGAAACGGTCGCGACGTACGCAGCGTTGTCCGTGACACGCAGCCCAACGTCGAGAATAACGCCGAGCAGTCCATAGCCTCCCAGGACCAAATGAAACAAGTCTGAATTCTCCTCACGACTGCAACGCCGGGTCGAGCCGTCTGCGAGAAGGAGGCGAAACCATTCCACTGACGCACCAACCGGACCGTGCCGCATGTCCCAGCCATGCGCATTCACGCTCATTGAACCGCCGACGGTAAAGACATTCGGGCCTTGCATGGCAAGAACGGCCAGTCCATGGGGATTGAGAAATTGCTGCACGTCGTTCCAGGTCGCTCCGCTTTGCAACGTGAGTATTTTGCGGGTTTCATCCAGGGAAATAATCTTGTTGAATCTCAGCATGTCGAGAACAATTGCGTCCCGGAAGAGCGTTTGGCCGCCCATACTGTGCCGCTTGCCCGCAATCGTGACCTTCACACCATTTGCAGTTGCCTCCAGGACCGCCGCGCGAATTTCATTCTCGGTTGTCGGGCGAATTACTTTGCGGACTCGAATGCGATTGAGCCGCGCAGCGTCATTGACAATATCCGGAGGCTCAGTGGGAGGCTTGAGGCGATAAGAAGGAGCGATGAGAGCGATCGCAATGCAGCACATCGCAAGGAGCAAAAGCCCGAAGATGGCACGTTTGAAGGCGCTCAGGTGGCAGAGTATCGCACGCTAAGCGCCCAACGCGCCAGCAGCTTAGTTCACGCGGATCGATAGAAGATGGACCTGACCAGTTCCTAGTGCCTGATTAACGCAGCGCTTACCGTACATGTGGGTACCGAGACCCACTCGATCAGTTGTCCGGCTCTTTGGGACCTAGTCTGAAGCACACTAGAACTCCTTGACCCTCATCGGACCATTTCTATACATTCCGTCCGAGGAGTCCTGACATCGCCAGCAACCTTTTCAGTGATGTAGCCTACCCACGGGGCACGGCCTGCGCGCTTCTGGGTTTGATATCTATCGCTGTCTATTACGCAAAGGCACATACGACCTTGAAGGAGCGCCGACCCGTCACGCCAACATTTTCCGAGATCCCTGGCAATCCGCCAGCTGATTCCCGGGAAATGCGCTTTCTCAAATTCGGGATCGCTGCTTCGATATTAGTCTACTTGTTGACGGGCGCTGCCGATGCCACAAGCGACGGCTTGGTAATCGTCGGAGGTATGCTTATGGGGCTCTGCGGGGCGTTAGGAGTCGGGACAGCCGGCTTCGGCTCTGTCGCGCTCTGGAATCTCTGGAAGGAGCTTCTTTCACAACTGCGTCGAGCCAGCATCGGCCGTCTGCTATTGTCGTTGCCCCTGGCGCTTCTCGGTCTGGCCGGAGGCCTTGGTGCCCTCATATTGGCTGGATATTTAACAGAGAAATTTCCGGCGGTTCCCGCAGAAGTTTACAAGGCCTTGTTCTGGCTTCTCATCGCTGCCATGTTCTGGTTTCTTTGGATGGGGCGCAGTCATGCGGCATTGTTCCTACGCCTGATCTTGCTGGTACTGTTCAGTGCAATAATTCTTGTTTCTGTGGTTCTCGTCCTGTCGTGGGCTGGTTCGCTCACGACGTACCTATTGGTATTTTTCCTGACCCTGATTGGGGCGATCAATACACTATTTTACGCCGCGTTCGTTCGCGATATCGCGCTCGCCGATAATCTGGTTGATCCTT
>DATHGV010000311.1:0-5045 GCA_035490135.1 Candidatus Methylomirabilota bacterium | reverse complement strand
GCAAATGCATTGTACGCGGGACCCATCATGACCAACACGGTGTAGGCCATCATGCCGGGAAAGAACAGGTCCGCGTGCAATGCTCTACCGGCAATAAGCGGATGCTTACCGCCAAACTGCGAGCTGAACAAAAGCATTTGCCCGGGAGGCAGCACCAGTAGAAAAAATGCAAAGCCATTTCGCATCAGGTAAGAGAATTCCTTGCGCACTATGGGGCCTATCATCGGCGGCAAGAAGTCCCGAGAGGTGCGCCCACTGCTGATGATTTGGGTGGGCGAAAGTCCAACTGCGGCGCGTACCGGCACGGCACGACTGGGCGCCAGCGATTCGCTTAATTCTTCACCTCGATACTGTGCGGCGTACCTTTGCCACAGTAACGCAGAGAACAAGAAGACAAATCCCGCCAATCCCGTCAACCCGAGGGCGATATTCCCAAAATCGTGGCGTACAGCGCCGGCGACGACGCGCGCCGACAAGGAGGGTGGGAAAGGAGCGAGATATTTGACCATTCCGACGAAAGCGGCGGGATTCGGATTTCTTCTCGCATATTGCCGCTGAATCGGCGTAATGAATTGCGTGGAAAACATGATCAAGATGAAAATTCCGAAGAATATTTCACGCGAGCGCCTTCTGGCGAGTAGTCTTTCGAGCCACGAGCCAATCAATCGTTCCAAGGTGACGTTCAATAGAATAATCAGGGTCGTTACGACAAGCATGATCGGCAAAACGCTCGGGTTCGCTGCGGTGGCGCCTGCAGTCATAACCAAAAGCCAGCAAATGGAAGCGAGGGCCGGAAAGTCTGCGAGCCCATAGGCAAGCCCAATCAAGTAAAACGCGCTGGGACTAAAGGGAAAACGCAACAGCGTTCGAAACTCAAAGCGCGAGCCGAAACCTGCGGCGAACACAGGAATTAGCTGCCAAAAAACAAAAATCGCCCAGAACGGCACTGCCAACCATTGAAGCCGTCCCTCCGATACAAATGAGTATCCAGCAAAATAAAATGCGAAAGACGGTCCGATCACGAGGATCAGACCAAAAACCGAAACGAAACCCATCCCAATAAGATCGAGGACATTATTTTTCTTGCGCAGACCGTTGATCATCATGCGCCAGCGGAGGCCAGCCACGAGGCGGATTTGATCAGCCAGACTGATGGGGCCCGCTAAGTCAGCCATGAAAGCTCATCGACTTGAGGCTCTACTCCGCGCTGTCCGCCATGCTGGCCAACGATGGATAGAAAAATTTGTTCCAAGGTAACCTTGCCGCCTTCGTCGCCCGGAACTCCGGCGCGTAATTCCTCGATTGATCCCTGCGCCACCAAGCGGCCCTTGTTAATGATGGCCACGTGACTACACAAGCGCTCCACAATTTCCATCACGTGGGAGGTTAGAAAAATCGTTGCGCCGCGTTCCGTCATTCTTCCCAGGAGCAATTTCAACGCGCCGGCAGCCAATGCGTCCACTCCTTCAAACGGCTCATCCAGAAACAAAACGCGCGGCCCGTGAATCACCGCGGCGGCGAGCGCAAGTTTTTTTTGCATTCCGTGAGAATAGTCCACGATCATGGTTTTGGGCCGATCCGCTAGCTGCATAAACTCCAGTAATTCTTCAGCGCGCCGTTCGGTAATTTGCTTGTCCAGGCCATACATGCGGCCCACAAATCGCAGGTAATCCGTGCCGGTCAAGCGGTCAAATAATCCCATGCCTTCCGGGACCACGCCGATCTGGCGTTTTACTTCCACGGGATGGGCGGCAAAATCAAGGCCCAGCACCTCAACACGGCCCGAGCTGGGCGCCAACAATCCGGTTAGCATTTTGATGGTGGTAGATTTTCCCGCGCCATTCGGCCCCAAAAAACCAAAAAACTGCCCGGCGGTTACTTGCAGATCCATACCGTCGACAGCAACAAGATTTCCAAAATACCTGGTGAGCTTTTCGGTGCGAATTGCAACGTCCGTCATGACTTCTCCGTTGGCGCGCGCAGAAAACTCTAACACGACTGTGGCACAACACCTTGAAGGGTGAATTGTCATCCAGGGAGAATTTCGCAAAATTCGGAACTATCGGCGAAGAATCTGAAACGGACGAGACTAGACTTTTCCGGTCACGGTGGACTTGGAAGCCTGGCCCGGGAGTTGGCTTTCCCTGGACGATAACACGGGCAGCAGGGCCGCAAGTTCCACACGAAACACCGCGCCGCCGCGCTCTCCGTTGTAGCAAGAAATTTTGCCGCCGTGTTCCTGCATGATGCCGAAGCAGATGCTTAGCCCAAGGCCGGTGCCTTTTCCTACGGGCTTGGTGGTGTAAAAAGGATCGAAGACCCTGTCCGGTTCCTTGATGCCCGGGCCGGAATCGGTAAAAAGAACCAGTACATTAGCGCGATTTCTCATGGTCTTGATGGTCAGCAGGCCGCCGCTGGTTTCCATGGCATCCACGGCGTTGCTGATGATGTTAAAAAATACCTGTATCAGTTGATTTCCATCTCCGCGCACGCTCGGAAGCACTGACTCAAGCTGCAATTCGATTTTGATGTTGGGATTGTGTAGATCGAGTGTCCGTAGCTGCACGGCGTTGGTGACCACCGTATTAATATCCAGGAGCGCGCGTTCCACTGGCACTTGCCGCGCGAAGCTCAATAAATTTCCGACCAGTGTTTTGGTGCGTCGCGCCTGGTCGCGAATCTTAGCAGCGGTATTTCTGGCTTTTTCGGAAAGACTGGGATCGTCGGCCAACAAATCTGAGAAACCAAGAATGGCCGTGAGCGGATTGTTAATTTCGTGGGCCGCCCCTGCCGCCAGTTGTCCCAAAGACGCGAGCTTTTCCGATTGCACGATCTGGGTCTGCAGCTTCCGCAGATTATTGACAGACATTTCCGCCTCTGCAAGCAACCGCATACGATCGGCGTCCGCGAGATGGGTGCGCATGAATACCAATAGAGCGAGAGGAATCGCGGCAATGAACGTGGCCATCAACCGGAAGTCTCTAACCGCCGGACCGTCACTGGAATATTTCACGGTGTAGATGGCGAATAGCGGCAGCGAGATTACCGCGGCCATGGCCATTCGAGCCGCCCACACGCTCTCCCCCCGCGCCGCTTCGACACTGGATTCGTCAACGCCCCGAAAGGGCGCATCGAGCGCTGCGCGATTTTGGTAAGCGATTAAGCCTGCCAATGCAAACCATAGAAACGAGGAAATCAGGGGCAGATCATAAAGACTGCCGGTGTAATATTCCCCTCGGTCGCTGGCCACGTTAAGCGCCAATGAAGACAGCATATACAGCGCTGCTCCACCAAACAGGTTGGCATAAATTGCTTTCCAGAGTCCCGCCGTGCGCAACCACAAGATGCCCAGAGAAAGCACCAGAACCATGTTTTGAATATTTGTAACTACGTTGTAGGTGTGGTTGTAGGGCCCTAGTGATGGTGCCGCGTACATCCACGGCAGGACGATGTAGGCGTATAAGAAGGTCCACCACACAATTAGCAGCACAAAGTCCAGGTAGCCGAATCGTAAGCGAAGCTCTTCCAGCCTGCGATGGGGGCGTAGTGCCAGCGCCGCCATCATGGGAATGCCGCGTAAGAAAAAAACAATATCGCCTGAAAACAGGCCGGGCAGCGCACGGTGTAGATAAACCTCATAATAGGTCCACGCGAACTGGCCGGTCATCCATAGCGTGCAGCCCAGGGCCAAAAGCATCCAGAAAGCATTGCGCCGCCACAGCGGAGTTCCCGCGTTGGCGAGTAATCCCGCGTTGGCTATCAGAGGAACAAGGCATTGCACCAAATTTCCAAAGGTGGAGAGAGATTGGTTTCCGCGCGGAAGCGTGAAGGAAACAGTCGCGTATACCGCTAGCAGCATCAGCCACGCGGCGACAAGCCACACGATTTTCCTGGAAGAAGGCATCTAGTTTAGTTCTAGTCTAAGGAATCGCGCGGTGACCTTACACACCCATTCGTTTGTGTATAGGCCTAAGGATTAACGATTACCACTTGGTGCAGATGACTTTTTATCGGCGATGCAGCGCCACAGCAGGATCGCGCCTTCATCGCGGCAGCTGATTTGAATTTTCTAGAAGCTTCCGGATGGATTTCTGTTGTGCCGGTGCGGCACTATTGCGGCGTAGAAGCACTGGGAGAATCGACAGGCTTGCCCTCCGAGCCCGCTTTCTTTATGAGTTCCTTTTTTTGCGTTGCCAGCGCGTCGCGCTCTTTCTTGGTGTCCTCAAGCATCTTTATGTGCTTGGCCAGGTCCTTCTCAAGAGCTTCCCGGTTCTCCGGGCCGGCTTGCTCGCCTTGCGTGCGCAGCCTATCGATGAGTTCCTGCTGTGCATCCACGTCGCGGTTCTCCCAGGCGATCATGCGATCGGCGTCCTCGGGAGACTTGGGATTCGACAAGGCGGGCGGAGCGCCGACATGTTTCTCGGACTTGGGCGTCGATTTTGCTTGCTGTGCAGCGGCAGCCGCGGCGGCAGCCGTAGCGGCCTCGGCAGCCTGCTTCTGTTCGATGTAATTGTCCTCAGGAGTGCGAAGAGCGGAGACCTCATCGTCAGTCCAAACTTTGTGCTTTTTCGGAGCGGACGAGTCCTTCGCGGGCGCCTGTGAAGACTTGGCGTCCTGGGCATCCTGAGCAAGTGAAGACGTGCCGGTGGCGGCGAAAAGAATAGCGGCGCAGCCGAATGTTATAAGGATCTTCCGTTTCATGCACAGCTCCATGTCAGTCGTTATAGGGAATTTCTCGGAACGAAAGAACCTGATACGTTACGGGTTGCTGCGCGGCTTTGATCCAACAGCTGTTGTAATAGGTGCCGCTACCGCCGCCGCCGGAGATGTCGTACTGAACCGGGCCGAAGTTATTTAGCAAGTTGTGGTTATTGTCCCAAATGGTGGCTACGTAAATTGCGCCATTAAATGAATTGTTGCCGCCACCACTCCCATTGTAAGTGGTGGTGCCGTCACCAATGACGAGCACAATCCCATTCCACCCGGTGGTACCGCTATAGGAGAAATTGCCTGTAACTACCAACAGGCCGTAGCCGGTATAGTTT
>DATHGV010000310.1:0-3593 GCA_035490135.1 Candidatus Methylomirabilota bacterium | reverse complement strand
AAGGCCACGGTCACGCCGTCGGGGGAGAAGGCGGGGCCATAATCGAAACTCTGACTTGGCGGTGACGTCAGCGGCCATGTGGTGGAATCGGCGAGCGAAAACAATGCAATCCAGGAGTGGGCCTTGTCCGCGCCGGTCTCCGTAAAGGCTAGAACTTTGGCATCGGGCGACCAATCCAAGGCCCGATGAAAAAATCCAGCGGGCCCGGAATATAACCGGTGCTCGGTACCACCAAAAGCTGGAATCACATAAATGGCAACTCCCTCGTGAGAGGTGCGGAAGAAAGCGACCTGTCGGCCATCCGGTGACCACCTTGGACAGCAGTCACCAGAATTGCTAGTTAGGCGCAGCGACTTCTCGCCTCCGACCACGGTCGTGTAAATCCCGGGATTCTCCGGCCCCCCGATGGAAAAAGCGACCTGGTTGCCGTCGGGCGAAAAAGCCGGCTTGAACTCAAGATCGGTCAGGCCGACCAAAGGCACTACTTCAATTGAGGGCAGTTGCGCTTCTGCATGGTTTCGCGCAAACCGCCAAATTCCAATCCCGCAAAGTAGCGCCAGCACTATGGCTCCAACTCCTACTAACCCCCATCTTGATGGGTGCCTCTCCGTGCGTTCTTCCAGAGGATTCGGCGAGGGCGCTGGTGAACTTGGCTTGTCCACGGGGCCAATGAAGCGATAGCCGCGACGCGGCAGCGTCTCCACAAACCTCGGATTATCGGCGTCGTCTCCCAGCGCAACTCGAATCTTGGTTATCGCGGTATTCAGCGCGTGGTCAAAATCGACGAACGTGTCCTCGGGCCACACCTTCTGCCGCAGTTCTTCCCGCCCGACCAACTCTCCCACGTGCTCCAGTAAAATCGCGAAAACTTGAAACGGCTGCCCCTGGAGCGGCACCTTGGCCCCATTCTTACGCAGTTCACCGGTCTCAAAGTTCGCCTCAAAGACTCCGAAACGAACAATCCGTTTGGCTTGCCCAACATCGGTCATGGAAACCTGACTCTATCATTCTGAATATGAACCCGCTTAGTTATCTTCTTCACGGCGCGCTTGTCGATGTGCCCTCCCCAACTCGCCTCCCCAAAGTCACTTAGCAGTAGCGAACGAATAGCGATGCAATCCATCGGCCGAGCATTGAGGTACCTGGCCGCCTAACCCAGCGTTGGCCTCGCCGCGAAAAGCGGAAGAGGCCGATGCCATGAATCGCACGCTACTTTCCAGTTGTTTCCTGCTACTCCTTACCCTCTCATCCCCCGGTCACACTCGGTCTCAGGCGACTCTAGTTCCAGTTGAACCTTCAGGATCGCCTGTGCGTCCTGTCGCTCACGCGCCGACTACGCTTCCGTTTCGCCTCACCTGGGGCTATTTGGTCGTAGTCGAAGGCTCCATTGGCAAACTGCAAAAGCTCAATTTCCTGGTGGACACCGGGGCCTATCCAAGTATCATCGACCAGAAAATCGCGCACAATCTTGGGTTGGCGGAACAGCCCGGTCGAGTGAACCTATCGAACAAGAGTGTCCGGACAGGGCTCGTCGTCCTGCCTTCCTTACTTCTTGGACCGGACCGTGTCGAGTCCCTCCCCGTTCTGACACAAGACCTCTCATTTTTTCAAAAGGCCATCGGGTGCAAGGTAGATGCGATTGTGGGTCTGGATGTCCTCAGGATAAGCAGTTTTAGCATCAACTATCGAACCAAAGAAATGCTCTTCGGTCCGATCGAGAGGATGAGTTTCTCCGCTCAGTTCGAGACCGATACACCCATCGTGACGATTCGAATGGAATCCCAACATCGGCAGCTACGCCTGGTGATCGACACGGGCGGTCCGGACCTGATGCTTTTTCAAAGCCGTATTTCCGGCTCCACCGGCTTTCAGGCGCTTGGGACCGAAAAAGTAATGGACTCCGGTGGATCATTTCAGCGCAGAAAAGTGCGTATTCCAGAAGTGTATCTGGGCAAAGAGGAAATCGGTTCGCAGATTGCGTTTGTCGCGGATGACCGGAAAGATGATGGGGACAATTTTGACGGCGTTTTGGGCGTCCGGGGAGCTCAGTTCTGGAAAATTGCCTTCGACTTTGAACATCGCAGGTTTTGCTGGGAACGGTAGCTCAACAGGTTGATCTTGAAGGACGAATCTGCTCCTAGGTGACGGGCCCTGCTCGGAATTAATGGCAAAACCGCTGTACTTCCAGAACGGTCGCTTGGTGCGAAAACGATGCGGTGTCTGGATCAGCGCAATCAACAACGCCGCCCGAATCGGACCGATCGAAGGGATTTGGCGGAGCAGTTTGGTCGTCTTGTGCTTTTTACTCTCGGTCAGAAGATCGCGCCTGACTGCTTGGCGCAAGACTCTCAGGGCAATAGACCGAGCTGAGTTTGTTCATGTACAACCGGTCAGCCAGCTCGCGTGCATCGATCCGGTCATTCTTGTTCCCCTTCTGCTATTCTTCCGCGGATCGCATACCACCAGTTTCGTTACGTGCGGCTTCAGCAGATCGTACAACCAGGTGGCCCAAGTTCCTTCTTCAAAGGTGACATGCAACTCACCGCGCAGCCCGTGGATAAAATCCAGAATGACGCCGGTCGTTAGCCTTTCAGCCCCCCATGCGGGAAAGTGGGGCAACATTCCTATCTTCTTTCGACACACCCTGCATCAACTCAACGATCATCGCAAACAGATGATTCCGGGTTTCAACTCTCACTCCAGCGCGTGTGATATAGCGAATCACGATGTCGAGACCAGCCCCGGCCGGCCTGACATTGACCGACGGCATAGCACTAAACTGTGGTGAGCCTTCTTCGTGCGTCACTCTTTTCCATTCGGTTTCCGCCATCTTCGCATCCGCTTCCGTTGTCTTCACCGTCGCCTCGTAGATTCCCTTGATAAGTGGATGAATATCCGTGCCGGAAGGAACACTTACCTTTATCTCATCCCACATCCACTGTCCTACGGTGGAGAAGTTGAAATACTTGCCACGTATGGCGTAGCCGTTTAAGAACGAGACTCTTCTTCCAGTAGGATGGCCATTGGCAGTCCAGTTTCCCGTCTCCAGTAGCCAGGTGCGGAACAGACCGAGATGTACGACTTCACCGCCTACACCATCGATCTCTACCCAGTCCCTCACCCTAACGCCGTTTGGTCCCATCAAAACAAACCAACCACAGAATGCTAAAATGAAATCCTGAAACACTACGGTCAGTCCTGCGGTCGCCAGACCCAGGATGGTGGGCATCTGCTGTGGTACACCGAAAATGGTCAGCAGAATTAGTAAGAGACCGACCAGTTGCGTTCCCAGATTTAGAACCGTTTTCAACGTCTGCTTTTGGCGAGGATCGTGAACCATCTTCTCCAAGCTCAGTTGGAGAGCCCAGCCTGCCAGGATCACCAACATGCCGATCGTTGCAATTAAAGCCAGAGACCGCAATATCAGGTGAACTACGATCTTTCGCTGTATTTCGACTTGTTCTCCCCATCGCCCGTAGAGTGCGACAAGTTGCTGCTGCGCTCCCAGACGATCGTTGAGGATGCTCTGGATGTTTTGCTGAGCGCTTATCTGTCGCAGCCGGTCGATTCGTTCGGAGCTTGATTCTCCAATG
>DATHGV010000309.1:0-12122 GCA_035490135.1 Candidatus Methylomirabilota bacterium | reverse complement strand
TGGGCATCGACCTGGGCGTAGTGGTTTACGGGCATTGGGGGCCGCCGTTGATGGGATTTCCCACTAGTGCGGGGGATGAGTGGGAACTGGAAAACCAGGGGATGATCGGCGCGCTTGGGGAATTTATCGATGCGGGCAGGATCAAGTTTTTTTCTGTAAATTCCGTCAACCATCAGGGGCTTTACAACCGGGGCGCGCACCCGTTTCATCGCAGCTATATGCAAACGATGTTTGACGGGTATTTGCGCGAGGAAGTGGTTCCGTTCATCTGGGACAATTGCAAATCGCCTGTGGCGATTTCCACGATGGGTGCGTCTTTCGGCGCGTATCACGCGGCCAATACTTTGTTCAAGCATCCGGATGTGTTCAAGCGGTGTTTCGCGATTTCGGGCGTGTATGACGTTCGCAATTTCATGGATGGGAGGTACGACGATAATTTTTATTTTAATAATCCCGTCGATTATCTGGCGAATTTAAGCGACCCGTGGCTGCTGGGGCAGCTGGCTTCCTGCGACATTCACATCATTACCGGTACGGGGCCGTGGGAAAACAGTGGGGCAAGCTATCGCCTGTCGGAAATTCTGTGGAGCAAGGGAATACGCCACTCGTTGGACGATTGGGGGCCCGAGGGCGGCCACGATTGGCCGTACTGGAAGAACGAGATGCGCGAATATATTTCGCGACTCTTCTAAGGACTGCTCCAAACGCCAATTTTGGGGCGCTCTTTATTTAAAAAGCGAAGTGCCCGGAAATCTGGCGGTGCCGCCAAGTTCTTCTTCGATACGCAAAAGCTGATTGTATTTTGCGATGCGGTCGGTGCGGCTGGCCGAGCCAGTTTTGATTTGTCCCGCGGCAGTAGCGACCGCCAAGTCGGCGATGAAGGTGTCTTCCGTTTCGCCGGAGCGATGAGAAATGATGGAGTTGTAGCCGGCTTTGCGGGCCAGTTCGATAGCATCGATGGTTTCCGTAACGGTTCCAATTTGATTCAGCTTGATGAGAATGGCGTTGGCTATGCCTTCGGTGATGCCGCGGCCGAGGCGTTCGGTGTTGGTGACAAAAAGATCGTCGCCGACCAATTGGATGGATTTTTTGCCGGCGCCCTTGCGACCAACTCTTTCCGTGAATTCTTTCCAGCCGGCCCAGTCGTCTTCGGCCATGCCGTCTTCGATGGAAACGATAGGATATTTTTCCACCCAACTGGTCCAGTAGGCGGCCATCTCGCTGCTGGTATGCGCTGATTTGTCGGATTTCTTGAAAATGTATTTGCCGCTAGCTTTGTCGTAAAACTCGCTGGACGCGGGATCCAGCGCGATGCGCACTTGCTCGCCCGGTTTATATCCCGCAGCGGTGATGGCTTCCAGAACGATCTGGATGGCTTCTTCGTTCGATTTGCAGCTTGGAGCGAAACCGCCTTCGTCGCCGACGGCGGTGGAGTAGCCGCGCTTTTTCAAGGCAGCTTTTAGCGCATGGAAAATTTCCACGCCCCAGCGTAGCGCTTCCGAAAAATTCGGCGCTCCCACGGGCATGACCATAAATTCCTGGAAGTCCACGGAACTGTCCGCGTGGGCGCCGCCATTTAGAATATTCATCATGGGCACGGGCAAAAGATTCGCGGAAGAATCCGTGGAATAGCGCGAAAGATATTTGTAGAGGGGCTGCTTCAGCGCGATGGAAGCGGCGCGCGCTGCGGCCATGGACACGGCCAGAATAGCGTTGGCGCCTAAGCGCGATTTCGTCGCCGTGCCATCCAGCGAGATCATTTTATGATCGAGCGCGCGCTGGTCGGCAGCATCCAGGCCGGTCACTGCTTTGCCGATTTCACCGTTGGCGTTGGCGACCGCTTTCAAAACTCCTTTGCCCAGGTAGCGCGACTTGTCACCATCACGCAATTCCAGCGCTTCGTGCTCGCCGGTGGATGCGCCCGATGGCACGGCCGCGCGGCCTACTGCGCCGGACGTCAGGGTTACATCTGCTTCCACAGTGGGATTTCCGCGCGAATCGATAATCTGGCGCGCGTGCACTCGTGTAATTTTCGTGGACATTATTGAGACGAGTCTCCTTGAAGTGAATGAAGATTTTACAGAAAAGCGGTGAGAAGAGCACGTTGGGCCAACGTTTACCGGTCAGCAAAACTGTTTTACTCCTGCAAAATCATTTGTCCGGCAACACGGGTTGCAGGCGGGAAATTTTTAGTGCGAGCCAAATGAATCCCGCAACAGCAAATACATTAAGGATAGCTTTGCTGAGGATGTCCATCCGGGGCCACGTGCTGCTTCCAGAGAATCCGGCGATCATACAGACTAGAGTGGCGGAAAAAACCAGAGCCCAACGGTGAATATCGCTCCAGCCCGGGGAAGACACCCAGCGTTGGATTACAAAGAAGATGACGCTAGCCCAAACGATTCCGGCGATGATCGGAATCCAAAGCGGGATATCTCGCTTCGGACCGAAGATCAGGGACATCAAGAGATACCAGGGGAAGCCAAAAACGAGGGTAACAATGGCCACCGTCCACGGCGACGGAGTGGAGGAGGTCGCTTGGGCACGGGAAGCGTGCGGCCTGACATTGCGGAGCGCGTACGCAGCGAACGTCAAGAGAAGGATGCTCAATACGCCGAAAAAAAATGCGAGAAACGGGGGCTGGTACTTCGGCACGTGGAAAGTATGTGGCCGGGCAAGTTGAGTCCAGAGAAACCAGGCGATGAAGGAACCCAGCACAAAGATGAGGCTGGAAATCATCATGCCGACCTTTTTCAGCCACGGCTGATTGCGACGGTTGGGGAAGATCAGTTCCGAAAGCTGAACCGGTACGAGAACGACCATGACGCTCTCGTAGACCAACATAAATAGAAAAAATATCCAGTTCACTCCCCATGCGCGGCCATAGGCAGGGGAAGTCACCCACGGAAGCGGCGCTAGCGACGTTTGCTGAATGATGAATTCCTCAGCGACGGAGAGCCCCAGCCCCAGCAACAGCATGCTGATCGACCCACCGTGCCAACGGCGCACTACTTCGCGAGCGATGAGAGCACCGCAACCCCACACCATGATTTCCGGGATTAGTACGAAAATGAAACTAAGGCGGGTAGCACCACTGAGCACTTCTGCGATGACAGGCGCGAGAATAACCAGAGTGAAGACGGGAGCCAAGCGGTGCCAACGGGAGAGCGGCGGGGATGAGGCTACGAGAACGCCTTCCGTTGTGTGCATGGAGGGTGCGCACTGATTATATGCCAATGTCGGCGGTACGTTCTAGTAGTAGCGAGATGTGCTGACTTATATTGGGCGGCGCTTGCGTTCGAGAGAATCCCATCTCAGCGTAAGAAAACGTCTGATTCGCTTGTGCCCAGATGAATCCAAGAATGGATTTTCGACTAGGCTTAGACCAGAAGAACATTCGTGTCGTTCCTGTCGCAGCATCGCAGGAGCGATTTGGTGCGCGATCAGGCGGATTCGGGTTCTTCGATCAGGGATTCCTGGCGGACGACTACGACGATGCCAGAGTCGGTTACGTGGAAGCGGCGCTTGTCGGCTTCCATGTCGTAGCCGATTTCGGTGCGCTCGGGCAAGCTTACATGGCGGTCGATGATGGCCCGGCGTATGCGCGAATGGCGGCCGACATTTACGTGATTGTAGATGATGGATTCGGAGACTTCGGAATAACTGTTTACCCGAACATCGGCGCCGAGGATGGATTTCATCACGCGGCCTCCGGAAATGATGGAGCCCCCGGCGACGATGGAATCGAGCGCGACGCCCATGCGCTCGGGATCGGCGAAAACAAATTTGGCCGGTGGATACTGGTGAATCCAGGTGCGCAGCGGCCAGGAAGTATCATACAAGTTGAAAACGGGCGAAACGCTGACCAAATCCATGTTGGCTTCGTAGTAGGCGTCCAGCGTTCCCACGTCGCGCCAGTACAAGGCGTCTTTGCGATTTTCATCGACGAAGTTATAGGCGAACACGCGATGCTTGGAGATGATGCGGGGAAGAATATCCTTGCCGAAATCGTGATGCGATTTGGGATCTTCGGAGTCGGCCAGCAAAATGGGAATCATCAAGTGAGTATTGAAAACGTAGATGCCCATGGAAGCGCTGCAATGTCCGGCCTGATGAGGCGATTGTTTCGGGTGCGCGGGCTTTTCTTCGAATCCCACAATGCGCCAATCTTTATCGGTTTCAATTACGCCAAATTGCCCGGCGGCCTCCTCCACGGGAATCTGAATCGTGGCTACCGTAACGTCAGCGCCGGAATCGACATGCTGCTTGAGCATGCGGCTGTAATCCATTTTGTAAATGTGATCGCCGGATAAAATAAAAACGAATTTTGAGCGTTCGCTGCCGATGGAATAAATATTCTGGTACACGGCGTCGGCGGTACCTTGATACCACTGCTGGGAGACGCGCATCTGCGGAGGAAGCACTTCGATATATTCGCCGAGACCGGCGAGCGGCGACCAACCGGCGCGAATGTGACGGTTGAGGCTGAGCGCTTTGTATTGGGTGAGTACAAAAACGCGGCGCAAATTCGAGTTGATGCAATTCGAGAGAGTGATGTCGATGATGCGGTACAGTCCGCCAAAGGGCACGGCAGGCTTAGCGCGGTCGCGCGTCAGCGGCCACAATCGTTCACCCTGGCCTCCGGCGAGAAGTACGCCGATGGCGTCGCGCATATCGGACATGGACAGACCCCCGGTGACTCTGTACGAGCGGGGTAGATTCTAACAGTATCGGCAAGGGCGCGTGCAAGTCTGCGAAACCACGGCATTCACGCCATGGGACTAGATTCCCCGTATGTTTACTGCTGGATACTGCCGTTACTGAGTGCTTACTAAATTACCCAGCGCGCCGCCGGGAAGCCTGCCTTCGTAAAGATTCCTTGACTTTAGGGCCCGCAATTGATTAGAAGATGCCAACGGCCTCGTGAGACAATCTATACAGGACGGTGCCACATACAGGCTCCGCTAGAAACCAATCCTAACCGGATTGGGGGTGACACTAAAATTGGCAGAAGTAATTATCCAGGAGAGTGAGTCTCTGGAAAACGCACTGCGCCGTTTCAAGCGCAAAGTGCAGCAGGAAGACATCATCAAGGAAATAAAGAAGCACAGCTTCTACATGAAACCCGGCGAGAAGCGCCGGACAAAAGAAGCGCTTTCGCGGAAGCGACTGCGTAAGAAGCAGCGCCGGGAAGCGGATTAATTTCCGCTTTGCGGCGTGGGCTCGGCGCGGCACTTCCGAGAATCAGGCCCCAGTCAGGCAAGTACGTTTGGGTTGTTGGCTTCACGTTCGCAGGCCCATGGGAACCGCGCCCGGCGTCCCCGGAGATCGCATACCCACGCAGTGGGATATTCCACGAAGTCAGGCCATGCGGTGCAAGTTAACCCATCCCCTCGCCTCTTTTGGGGCTAAGGGGAGCGCCTCATGGAATATCACGATCGGGTCCTGAAGTGTTCGGAGTGCAACGCCGAGTTTGTATTTACCGCTGGCGAACAAATGTTTTTCGCCGACAAGGGCTTCAAGAACGAACCGAAGCGATGTAAAGGGTGCAAAGCAAGACGTGCCGAGGGTGCCGGACCAGGCGCCGCAGGCGGGTTGCAAATGCGCTCGGAAACAAAAACCAATTGTTCACAATGCGGGAAAGAGACGACTGTGCCTTTCCGGCCGACACAGGGGCGTCCGGTGTTTTGCCGGGAATGCTTCCAGCAGCGCAGGTCGATGGGTGCAGCTTAGTTAGTCGTAGCTGGTCACAATAAACGTATCGGGGGACAGCACGACATTCTGTCCCCAATTTCTCTTTGCAAGACCCCTCCGCCACGTAAACCAGGAATTCATCGCTTTTTGCACTTCGGCTTTTCCTTTCTTTGCTCTTCCCTGCTGCGCCAGCCAAAACATCGAAATTGCCGCGCCCTAGCGTTGAAATTTGCGTGCTTAGGGTTCCGATATAATTTAATGGACGGGAAGCGTATGATACGCACCTTAAGTCCCGGGTCGTCAGGCCAAACAGAGGGCCACAGCATGGCTCACCGTTTCACCATCGGCGTAGAAGAAGAATTTCAAATCATCGATCCGTCGACGTGTGAGCTGCGTTCGCACGTGATGCAGTTGGTTTCGGAAGCTTCGCCGAGCATCATCGAGCAGGTGAAGCATGAAATGCACCAGTCGATCGTGGAGACCGGCACGAATATTTGCGAAAGCGTGCATGAGCTGCGCATCGAAATGCACCGCACCCGGGGCGAGTTGGTGGCCGCGGCCGAACGCGCGGGATTGCAGGTGGCGGCGGCGGGCACGCACCCCTTCTCCAGTTGGATCGATCAGGTAATTTCTCCCGGTGAGCGCTATCAAAATATTATTGAAGAGCTGCAGCAATTGGCGCGCTCCCTGCTGATTTTTGGCATGCATGTGCACGTGGCCATGCCCGACAAACAAACCACCATCGACATGATGAACATGGTGCGTTACTTCCTGCCGCATCTTTTGGCGCTGTCGACCAGCTCGCCGTTCTGGATGGGGCGCAACACCGGGCTGAAATCGTTTCGCACTACCGTGTTTCGCAGGTTTCCGCGGACGGGCGTGCCAGAACAGTTCGAATCGTGGAGCGCGTACGAAAATTTTGTGAACCTGCTGGTGAAACTGAATTGCATCGATAACGGCAAGAAAATCTGGTGGGATGTGCGGCCGCACCCGACCTTTGGGACGTTGGAATTTCGCATGTGCGACGTAACTACAAAAGTGGAAGAGGCGGTGGCTATCGCCGCGCTTACGCAAGCTATCGTGGTAAAACTGCACCGGTTGTACAAGGGCAACATGAGCTTTCGCTTGTACCGGCGGGCGCTGATCGAAGAAAATAAATGGCGTGCGGCGCGCTACGGTATCGAAGGGAAGCTGATAGATTTCGGGAAAGAGACGGAAGTGCCGATGCGTGAGTTAATTCCAGAGCTGCTGGACTTTGTGGATGACGTAGTTGATGAACTGGGGAGCCGGAGCGCCGTGGAGTACGTGCATACGATCATGAATGAAGGAACCAGCGCGGAACGGCAGTTGCGCGTGTATCAGGAGACCGGCGACCTTAAAGCGGTGGTGCAGCACCTGGTGAATGAAACTCGCGGCGGAGTGACGCAGGCATCGGCGACGGCTCGCGCGATCAATTAATTTGCGGCCCGGTAACCAGCTTTAGGTGCCGGCTTTCAGTTTCCGGATTTTATTCTGACCTTAACCACCAGCCCGTAGCGAATTGTTAAAATGATGTGAAGATTTTGCTGAGGAGCAAGAGCGATGAAGAAGGTGGGGCTATTATGCGGGCGGGAATTCAGCTTTCCCCCGGCATTTATCGAGCGGGTAAAGACTTTAGGCGCGAAAGACGGCGTCACCGCTGAATTCGTGAAACTTGGCGGGACGGGCATGGATGAGGCCGCGAAGTACCGGGTGATTGTGGACCGCATCTCGCATGAAGTGGAATATTATCGCGGCTACCTGAAGCACGCGGTTCTGCAGGGAAGCTACGTTATCAATAATCCCTTCTGGTGGACGGCGGACGACAAATATTTTAATTATTCGGTGGCGGCGAAACTCGGCGTGGCCATTCCCAAGACGGTATTATTGCCGCAAAAAGGCTATCCGAAAGATGTCGACATTAATGCGGAATCGCTGCACAACCTGGAATATCCGATCGACTGGGACGCTTTGCTTGATTACGTTGGGCGCCCGGCGATTCTGAAACCTTATTCGGGCGGCGGATGGAAACATGTGTATAAGGTTCACACCAAGGAAGAATTGTGGGCCGCCTACGATCAGACCGCGCCGTATTGCATGACGCTGCAGGAATTTATTAATTTCACGCAATACGTGCGCTGCTTCACCTTCGGCAAAACGGATATTTTGCCAGTGCACTACGACCCCAAGGACCGCCAGTACATCGTGGATCACAAATATCTTTCGGCGGAGATTGGCGAGCGGGTGGTTAAAGATGCGCAGACGATTAATCTGGCGCTGGGCTACGAAATGAACACCATCGAGTTTGCCATTCAGGATGGCGTACCGTACGCGATCGATTTTTTAAATCCCGCGCCGGATTTTGAGCGCGACCGCATCACCGCGTTTTATTTTGAGCAGGTGGTGGACAAGATGGCGCGGCTGGTAATCGATCGCGCTCTGAGTGGAGATGTTTCCAATTCTTGGCCACGTTGGGAAGAGATGATTGGTTTTAAGGCGGGCGCGCAGGAAGGCGTCGCGGGTTTCACGGGCGCGCCGAAATTAAAGACGCAGGCGGCTGCAGCGCAATCCCAGACGGCACCGGCACAAGCGGCGGAAAAGTCATCGGCTCCGAAACCAACACGGGCTCCGGCTGCAACGGGGCCGGCTGCTGCGCCTGCAGCTGCACCGCCACCGCCCGCCAGCCCAGGCAAGCCGAAAATAAAATGAGCGCCGCGTCGCCAAAACCTACGGGCAGTGCTGCCGAATACTGGGACGCTTTGCTGCGTCCAGCGCTGGAGAATGATTCTGCCTTCGCGGAGAATTTTTTGAAGGAGCTGCGCGCTGCCAAACTGACGTTTGGCGACCGGGTGCACTGCCCGTTTCTTCGGCCCTTTTTCCTTTCTCCTCAAGATGAAGACCGCGTGCGCCCGGTGGCCGAGACCATTGCGGAGCTGGGAGAGCGAGTAGCGCTGGCCGCGCTGGCGGACGAAAAATTGTTCGCGCAATTTCATTTGCGGCCCGAGGAGGCGCGGCTTGCGCGTCTGCCCGGGGGAAACGGAAGAGTGAGCACGGCTTCGCGACTGGATGCGTTTTTGCTGCCTGAATCGTTGAAATTCGCCGAATACAACGGCGAATCACCGGCAGGCGCGGGCTATTCGGAAACACTAGGCGATATTTTCAGTGGGCCGCCAGTGATGGGGCAATTTTCGAAACGCTACGCAGTGCACAGCTATCCACTGAGCGCCAAGCTGCTCGATGCGCTGATACTGAGTTATGTCGATTGGGGCGGCACGAGCAAGCGGCCGCAAATCGCCATCGTGGACTGGAAGGGCGTTCCTACATGGAGCGAGTTTGAAATTCTGAAAGCGCGCTTCGAGAAAATGGGCGTGCCCACGCTGGTAGCGGACCCGCGGGATTTGATCTTCGACGGACAAAAGTTGAGCGCGAACGGCAAAAAAATCGATCTTGTGTATCGCCGCGTGTTGATCAACGACATTGTCGCGAAACCGGCCGAGTGCGCCGCTTTAGTGAACGCTTACACCGCGAATGCGGTGTGCGTGGCAAATTCTTTTCGGTGCAAGATTCCTCACGTCAAAACATTTTTTGCGGTTTTAACGGATGAACGGAACGATGCGCTCTTTTCGCCACCAGAGCGCAAAATCATTGCGAATCATGTTCCCTGGACTCGCGTGGTCGCGGATGTGCACACGATGCACCACAGCAAACCCGTCGAGCTACTTGCGTTTATGCGCGCAGAGCGCGAGAACCTGGTTCTGAAACCGAGTGACGAATACGGCGGCACCGGTGTGACTCTCGGCTGGGAAACCAGCGACAGCGCATGGGAGACCGCCATCCAAGCGGCGATTTCGAGTCCGGGTTCCGAAAACGGCGGTGCTTGCTGGATCGTCCAAGAACGCATCCCCATCCGCCGCGAAGTGTTTCCTTACATAACTGCAAATGGCGAAGTGGAGTTCCGCGACATGCTGGTGGATTTCGCGCCGTATCTATTCCGTGGAAAACTGGCCGGCTATCTAACGCGCCTTAGCGCCACGGGCTTGGCTAATGTGACCAGCGGCGGCGGCCAAGTTCCCGCCTTTCGCGTCTCGCTAAGAAATTCCCTATCCAGTAAGTAGCGGGTGCGCTCGCGGAGCGGCGCCAAATTCGGTCGCGAGAATCGGCGAAGTAAGTCACCCATTCGCGCTCCCAGTTCTAAAATCTGGCATGAACGATACTGGCTTTCCCGTACCCAAAAAACCTCTTGAGACTCGAAGTGAAACGTGTGTAGACCCGCGCTAAGCTCTGCCGTTCGCTGGATGGGTAAGGTATCTTCTGTATGGTGCAACACATTTGGCTCGATTATTCTTTGCGCGTCGCTTTCGCGTTTGTCCGTCCCCCAGCAGCGTGGAAGCGGGAGGATAGTCGTGCGTGGCGAGGAAAAAAGATTTGCTCACGTAGTTCTTTTTGAGTGTCCGTGGTGTTTGCGCTTACTGTCTTCAGCGTTCCTAAGCTTCGATGAACAATTAACTGATCAACAGCAAGATGACCCCATGGACGCTCAGTCGACTACGATGTGCACATGCGGATGGATTGGCAAAGCTCGCGATGCAGCGTCAGTGAGCCATACGGTGCAGCCATGGAGCCGGGCATTATCGCCATCTTCCAATCCAGAAGTGCCATCTTCCCTGCCAGAAGTGCCGCCGCCAGAAGGAATTGCTGAAATGCGAGATTGGTTATTCCTGGTAGCAAAGCAGATTGGGTCACTTTCAGAGCAGAAAACTCAGAGCACTCCTCCCTGAATGAAGGCTGAATTCAGCTCGAAAGCAAATTCTTAAGAAACAAACACCACTCTTACGATTCTGCCGAGGCGCGTCTGGCGTGCGCTGTGAGCGCGCCGAGCAGACGCAGTTTTCTCTTTAAGTTATTCCCGTAAAACAATCAAAAAGTTCCAAGAGATGCGTGGATTCGGCGTTTTTTTCCCCGGCGGCCGGTAATTCATGTGCCGGCTCATGCGCACTTTTGCGCGCCATTCTTTACGCACAAAAATATTATAATTTGTGATTTTTGAACAACCCGCAAGCGGGGCGCGTCATCTATCTTGTCGCGGGCCTAAGTACGAGGGAGACAGCGAATATCTAAATCTTCCGTACAGCGATACCAACCACGCACGCAAATCATTGAAGCCACCATAAGGAGAACAGCCTTGTCCAAGCTGATATTTCGCACCGCTGTGTTTCTATTGTTCGGAATGTTGACGATGGCCAATCATGTACGGGCTCAGGAGCTAAGCGCGTACTTTGGATTGGGCACGGCAACCAATAGCGCCGGCACGACTCCCGGATGTGCTTCGAAATTTATTTTCGATAATTTCACGGGGAATTGCGAAGCGGCGGCCAGCATGGGCGGACTCTTTGGCGTATTCGGCGCGGACTACATGTTCGGGACGCATCTTGGATTTAATGGCGAGTACGCGTTTCGCTTCGCGCAAGCCTCGTATTTGCCAGATGCCGGAATCAAAGCTCGCCCGGCGTTTTACGATTTTAATGCGGTATATCAGCCGCTCTCGCCGAAGGCTCGCATCGTTCCGGTATTGGAAGGTGGAGTTGGCGGCGAGAAAACGTCTTTATATTTCAGCCAGCAAGCCTGCGCCACCGCGACGGTGTGCAACAACCAGAGTTCCTTCTTCGCGAGCGCCAATCATTTTCAGTTGCATGGCGCGGTGGGGGTGAAGATATACGTCAAACCGAACATTTTCATCAAGCCGCAGCTTGATCTTCACTGGGTCCACAATATGGATCAGGAATACGGAAGAAACGTAGTGCCGCAATACACCATCGCGGTGGGTTACACTTTCGGGCGTCTCTGAGAAATGCAGTTAGGTAGAAGCGGCTGGATGGACGCTTCTCCGAAATTCAGGAGATGCATGGTTGACTAACGACTCTCTTTCGTCGAAGTAGCGCGAGTGATAGTGATGGATGTCTTGTCTTCATTGTCATCGCGGCCGACAGTCACCATAATGCCCTCATTATCATTCTTTGCGGCGGTGACGATGCCACCTTGCGGAGTTTCTACTACGCTGGTTTTCGGTCCGAACTTGTCACGATAAAAGGCCAGAACCTGCGCCACTGAATCGGAAGTTTTGAAGACGTAGGTAGCCATGGAGCCGCTGTCTCCACCCAATTTGAAACCGCCTTCTTCAGCAACGGCGCCCGGATAGATTGGCGCACCCACTTCCGTTTCGCTTAGATGAGCAACGGAAGTCCGTCCACTCGAGAATTTTCCTGCCGGAGTTGTGATGGTCATGCCGCCGGCGCGGTCAACGTGGACGGATTTCGAAATGCGCCACAGACCGAACATGACGGCAACCGCGCTCAGCATGCCGAGGCAAACGATAGCCCCAATGATAATCAGGACGACTTTGAGAGTTCCGC
>DATHGV010000308.1:0-2216 GCA_035490135.1 Candidatus Methylomirabilota bacterium | reverse complement strand
GCCGTCCTTTGACGCTACAACCCTTTGGGAAGGACTCGGCGACGCTCTGGCCGCCCGGAGCAGTGCCAACCCTGACGGTGCCAACGGACCGCAGATCTGGATTTGGATCGCGCTGTTGTTCGCGGGCATCATAGTCGCCGTCATAATGCAACGAACGCGTGTACGCCAAAGGTCGAAACCGGAAGTTGCCTCGAAGAGTGCCAACCCGAAGCGGTCGGACCTGGCACTGTTCTGTGTCACCAGCGTGGTTCTGGGAATCATCGGGTATATCGGGTTCCTGCTGAAATTGCAGTTTTTCGTGCAGCCATGGTATTACGTCGAAATCCTAATCCTCTGCGCTATTTCCCTCGACGGCATCTTAAGTGCGAGCTGGCCGGCGCTTCGTCCCTGGGGATTGGCGCGCATTGGCTTCCTGGTGATGATGATGATATTAAACGCCGCGCCGGCGTGGGCGGAAGCGCATACCCGTCGGAGCAATTTAGATGTGGTTGCCGATTTTCTCAGCCACAACGCTTCAACGGGCGACCTCATCGTGGTCCAGGAAGCATGGGAGGGTATCACGTTTAAGCGGTATTACCGTGGCCGGGCTCAATGGCTCAGCGTACCTCCGATCGATTCGCACGAGGTACATCGCATTGATCTGGTGATGGCAGAAATGAACCAACCGGAGGCGATGGCTCCGGTGTTACGTGCGATAACCAACACTCTGACCAGCGGCCACGATGTTTGGGTGGTGGGGAGCATGCCCATCGCGCGTTCAAAGGATGCGCCACCCGGGCCAACTCTGCTGCCGCCCCGACCGCCCGAAATGCCCACCCGATGGTGGGTGGGGTCGTATTTATATTGGTGGAATCAACAGGTTACAACGCTCTTGCTGGATCACGCGCAGCAAGAAAAAGCCGAAACAATTGCTGCGCCCGGACCGGTGAATCATTTCGAAGACGTTTCAGTCGTACGATTCACCGGCTACAAGCCTGGTACCGAATGATCCGAGAGGCTATCGCGGCGCCGTTACTATCGGCCCCTTGCCACCGATGGCAGAAATATCCGCATTTTCTCAGGCGAGTACGCGCGCGATAGGACAGTCTACGATTTTCCTCGTTGAGGAATTGCGGCAGTCGGATGATTGGCGGGCGCAAGCATTTTTGCTGGAACGGCGCTGGCCGAATGAGTTTGGCCGAAGCGATGCCCGTCCGCTGCCCAAAGAGCCGGAGCCTGAGAGGCAGGGGCCGCTCGCAAGTTTTATCTTATCAATGCCGGATGGTACACAGCGCGAACAACCTTTGATGAGGCAGAAAAGATCTAATCACCGGATGAGTTCGAGGGGAACAGAAAGGAGGTGCGAGCCGCACTGGCACTACTCGCCTAAGGAAACATTAAAACCACTTTGCAACGTGGGCGCTGCCCGGTGTCTAACCTGCTCCGAAACCCTTCGCGTGCGTCGCCTTAGATTGGGCGCGCCCAAGTTCCTCTTCCACCCGGATCGCATTGACCAAATGCTCCGGCAGCTGCCGGACGGATAGGAGTACGAGCCGCTGGAAAAACAAAAACCAACGAGCAAAAAGGAAGAGGAAGCGTCGCAAAACCAAACTTCAACCTTCGGGTAACAAACCCTATGACCTAACAAACCACCTACACCATCGCCCGCCATACTTGACACCCTACATAGGGGTTAGACCTCATTTTGCAACATCGAACGTCTTCCTCAACGAAAGATCGACCTTTTTGATTTTTTCATGCATGGTTGCTTCCACGGATTATTCGCCGGCAGGATCTTTTGGCCCAATGCGCAGCTTCACCTTCGCGTCTGCGACCTGTGTGCTGTCGGGGTGTAAGGGTATTTGCCCGTCCAGCATGGCGCGTCCTTTCCCTCAAAGTAGACCGTGCCATCAGGTTTCCGGACGATGATGTCGGCAACCACCTCCGCCGCTCCAGAAGCATCGATACCCGGGCCCGTAATAAAAACGTGAGAAAGACGGGAACATCATGGGGAACGTGCGTTGTGCCGTCAAACTTCACGTCGCCTTGCGCGAACTCGTGAAAGAATTCCTGGTGCTCAGTCATCCAAAGTTGAGCGGTAAACCCCCGCGCTGAACCAATATTGGGGCCGGTGACGGGCTTGCCGTCCTTCATAGGCTGTGACCGGCTGTTCTGGACCGCCGACACGAGCAGAAACAAAACGCTAAGATATACAGAAATCGCATAACATGAGGTCT
>DATHGV010000307.1:0-2564 GCA_035490135.1 Candidatus Methylomirabilota bacterium | reverse complement strand
GCCATGGTTTTCAATTCCCGGCTGATGCACCCACTTTTCACAAGGTTAGCGAATTTACGCCAAATTGTTCGTCGCGCCAGCGCCGGCGATCAGGATGCAAATAGCAGCGCCGCATTCCCAAAAAACTGTTACCAAGCTTTTTCAAAGATTTTCTTTACTTTTCCGGTTTGGTTATGAGAAGTATTGCAGCTCTCCTCGGAACCTAGCCAACAAATCGGAGGACCGAACAAAATGTTAAAGATCATACTTACTGCCTTCATGCTTCCGTTGCTCTTGTTTTTCAGCTCGCGCGACGAGGGCTCCCCGAACGCTTCGAACGCCGCAAACACAAGTCCAAGCAGCCCGGGCCAGAGCGGGACACTTCAGAAGATGATTGTGGCCAGCGGGAGCGCCACCATGCACCTTGATCTGGACAGGATCAACGGAATCGGCTCCACGACAGGAAGGTTGGAGACGGCTCCCTCGCCAAAACTTTCGGAGTTGCATTTTGCCGTTGCGCCGAACTCTTTCTTTCCGGTTCTTGTTTTTAACAACATGTTACGCGGACCGAAGCCCGGTTCGATGGGGCTGGTGCCGCAAAACAACGTCGTCCTTCCTCCGGCATTGACTGCGTCGCTCAACAGACTGGCTATCGAAAAAATTGGCCCGAGTGATCCCTTCGATATGTCGGTGCGCGATGCGATGAGCGGTTTCGTGTTTTTTAATATCCAAGGAAATCACTACGACTATGATGCCAGTTCGCAGTCGTTTGGCATCCACGGTGGACGGCTTCTGATCTCCAAGGAGTTTGCCACTGCGCTGGGGCGGCGAGCAGACGCCGGTTTGGTGGTCGGAAAAATCTCTGTGCAAACGACGATGCAGCCGATCGAGATCACGCAACTGGTGAACGGCAAGCCTAATTCGATGGTTCTGCCTCCGTTGAGTCAACGTGCCGGTCCGGGAGCGCCTACCCTGGTGCCCGGGCCCGATATCATCGTCGGGGATCTGCCCAACATGGTGCAAGTCGGGAACGCGGGATCACAGGTCGGCCTGGGGGTGGCGACGACTTCCTGCAACAACGGCGACCAGCCGGTCAACTTTTTCGCATTACCAAACACAGATCATCCGTTCTTTCCGCAAAATTTTTATCGGATGAGCGGTGGTGCAGATAACACCGTGCGGTTCGAACAAATTGGCCAGGCCTGGATTAAACACACGTTCGGCGCGGACGAAGGCGACGACTGCGACCTTGGCTGCAACACTAATAATTGCACTCAGTTCTCACAGCTATGTCCGGGCTGTTCCGATCCGTATCTCGCCGACGAGAACGGATTCTACAACCTGCTTGGTTCACGTGCGTGGGTCAATCCTTTTACCGGCGCGATGCCGTCAACCGCGGCCAATCACAACGGCCACGTACATGACGGCGTATCGCACCGGATTCGCGTTAATGTCGACGATCTGAACACAAATCTTAATGCGGGCGCAACGTATTTCGCGGAAGCGGCATACCTGGACCCGCTTGAATACACGTGGTGTCAGGCCCATCCCGGGCAGTGCAACATGTATAACAACGCTTCCTACCGTAAGTACCTTGTTAGCGGCACAACGAGCTTCACATTTTCCCCTGTTGGCCAGACTCAGAGAATGCAGCCTGCCATCATGGCTTGGACAGGGGCGACGATAAATCAGGTGCAGCCTGATCCGGGAAACGATGGCATCTCGTTTGTGGGCTACAAAGTGACCAGTCCCGCGCCGGGGGTCTATCACTATGAGTATGCCGTGTACAACTACAATCTCGATCGCAGCATTCAATCCTTTAGCGTGCCTTTGGGCGCCGGGGCCAATCTCAGTAACATCGGATTTCACGCGCCGCCTCAGGAACCTGGCTGGGCAAACGACGGCACGCTTAATAACCAGGGTTACAGCAGCACGCCATGGGCTGTCACTCAGGCCAGTGATTCCATAACCTGGAACAGCGAAACGTTTGCGCAGAATCAGAACGCGAACGCGATTCGCTTCGGCACATTGTATAACTTCCGGTTTGACGCCGATCAACCTCCGCAAGGTGCCAACGCGACGGTCGGCTTCTTCAAGACAGGGTCGCCCAGCACTGTTGCAATCCAGGCTCCCGCCGGCGGTGTCACGCCAACCGCGACGCCTACTGCTACTGCTACCGCGACTGCTTCTGCCACCGCTACCGCTACCGCTACCGCGACTGCTACTGCGACTGCGACACCTACCCCGCGCCCCAGCCCGACACCAAGGACTGGCCCGTCACCGAGGCCTCGCCAGACACCGCCTCCTCGGCCGTAAGACCATGCTCACTTCTCGGTGACTTGTGATTCTGTGAAGGCGGCTTTAAAACCAAATGGGATTCGCCCGAATACCAAATTGCGATTGAAAAAAACGTGAAAAGATTGCGGCCATTGGCGAGATGACGAAGTCCGAATAACGAAACTCGAATGAATCAGGAATGATCGAACTATGAACGAACGCGTTCCCTCATTCGGGCTTCGTGCTTCATTCGTCATCCGTCATTCGTCATTCGTCATTTGCTGCAGTGTGCTGCTCATGTTGATCGC
>DATHGV010000306.1:0-5213 GCA_035490135.1 Candidatus Methylomirabilota bacterium | reverse complement strand
GTCACCTGGCCCTCGAATCTAAAAATGGAGCCATACACGTTAGGCTTTCCGAGCAAGATGCACGCGTCGTTTACAAGATAGCGCGTGGGAAAATTATCGGTGCCATCAACGATAATGTCGAAATTCTTGAAGAGCTCGAGAGCGTTCTCACTGGTTAGCTTCGTTTCGAAAGTCTCGATCTGAATATCGGGATTTAGATTCGAGAGACGAGCTTGTGCCGCTGCAGCCTTCGGTTTGCCGACATCGTCGGAACCAAAAGTTACCTGACGCTGAAGATTAGTGAAATCCACCACGTCGAAATCGACCAGACCGAGGTGGCCGACGCCAGCCGCCGCGAGGTATAAGCCCAGCGGCGCGCCGAGGCCGCCGGTTCCGATCAGAAGCACTTTGGCGTTTTTCAGCTTCAGCTGACCCTCCATGCCTACTTCCGGCATGATCAGATGGCGGCTGTAGCGCAGAATTTCTTCGTTGGTCAAGGTCGTCGCCTTGTCGGCGGTGCTCGGCTGGGAGGTTATGGGCTGAACTTTTGTAGACATTGTAATTTCCTCTTCTATAGTGTTGCATGCTCCTATTGTTTATTTCTTGTTGTCCTAAACCGAGAAATCACCACATGGCCTGTGTGCGTTAGACAAGCCCCCCGGCGATAGAAGGGACAATGCTGATGGTGTCTCCATCTTTGGTTGGCGTATTTTCCTTGGACAGGTAACGAATGTCTTCATCGTTCACGTACACATTCACAAAGCTCCGCAGCTTGCCCTCTTCGGTGAAGAGGTGTTTGCGCAAATCACCAAACTTCACGGTCAATTGTCCGAGGGCTTCGCCAACAGTCTTGGCGGAAACTTCAGTCGAATCGGCCTTACCCGCATAGACGCGCAGCGGCGTGGGAATAATCACTTTTACAGACATCTAAGCTCCTCTTTCGACGATAAAAAACTGAAGCGGTCAAGCGCCTTCAGGAAGCTACCCGCTGTAAGCCAATTTCTTCGCTTTCGAATTCAGTGCGATCGTCAGCGAGCCTCCACGAAGTCATTTCTTCGGGAATCCTGTTCGCCACGCTCACAATAATGTAGCTGTACCACGGCCAGGCATGATCGCGGTCGTATTGACTGGGACGCGCCGGATGATCCGGATGCGAATGATACCACCCGACGACTTCCAGGCCTTGCTGGCGGGCGGCCTTTTCGGCGTCAAGAACGTCCTGGCTAGTCACCGAGAAACGATTATTGGGAGAATCATCGCGGCGATTTACAAGCGGATGTAGTGCATGAATCTCGCGATAAACTCGCCGGTCAGCCACCTCGGTATCTCGACCCAGAAGCGCGCCACAACACTCGTGCGGATACGTCTGCGCTCCATGGGCGCGAATCTTGTCGGCAAGCTCGGGGTTAATTTTTAGCTGCGCTGCATTGGCCATGAAAACTACTCCTCATCCCAGAATCGTTCGCTCAGATATTTCGCTGCGGAATCGGCGAATACCGTGACGATTAATGCGTGTTGATCTGCGGGAACCGACTTGGCCACCTGCAAACAGCCCAGAAGCGCGGCCGCTGCGCTCGGACTGAGCAGCAAGCCTTCTTCCCGCGCCGCAACTTTTACCATGCGGTAGGCGGCTTCCGTGCCAACCTCGATATTCTCATCAGCCAGCGTTTCGTCGTAGATGGCGGGCACCAGAGCCGTGGCCATGTGCTTCCATCCTTCCAGGCCGTGAAAGGGAGCATCCGGTTGCAAGCTGATACAGCGAACGCCGGAATTTAATTCTTTGAGCCGGCGCGTGACGCCCATAAACGTGCCGCTGGTGCCGAGGCCGGTTACAAAATGCGTTACGCGCCCTGTGGTCTGCTCCCAGATCTCATTGGCAGTGCCATAATAGTGCGATTGCCAGTTGGCAGGGTTGCTGTACTGATCGGGATAAAAATATTTTTCAGGGTCGGCCGCGACCATTTCGTGCACGCGCCGAATCGCGCCGTCGGTGGCCTCGTCGCCTGGGGTCATCTCCAGCTCCGCTCCGTAAGCAGCAAGCATGCGCTTGCGCTCGTGTGAAGCGCTATCCGGAAGGCATAGCGTCACGGGATATCCGAGGGCCGCGCCAATCATGGCGTAGGCAATCCCAGTGTTTCCGCTGGTGGCATCAATGATTGTTCTTCCAGGGACTAACGCCCCGCTTTTGAGCCCGGCATCGATCATCTCTAAAGCCGGACGATCCTTTACCGAACCTCCGGGATTGAACCATTCAGCTTTCCCGCAAATCTCTACGTGCTCAAATTCACGGCCAATACTCGCTAGCCGCAGCAGAGGAGTATTGCCGATGCGCGCGAGGATGGATTCTCCTGCGCGAGCAGATGAAAACTGCGTTTTGCCGGTACTGAACGCCATTCGTTTGGTTGCGGACATACTCGATTTCAGCCGGTGGTGCGGACAGATATTAGATGCCCGACGCCACTGCCCAGATATAACTGTCTGCGTAGCCTTTAATGATAGTACGGATGGACGGCGAACGGCCAAACGGGTCTGGAGATAGTGGATGGGGAGTCTAAACTCGTGCGAAATCTATTCGCATACTTCAGCGGCGAATCTCAAATACTTACAGTTTGCGTTTTGACCACCGCTTCGTCGGAAGCAATGCGTCCATCGCGTATATAAATGATGCGATGCGCATGCTGCGCGATGTCGTGCTCGTGAGTCACGAGAATAATGGTATTGCCCTGCGCGTGCAGGTTCTGAAACAGATTCATAATTTCGTCGCCGGTTTTGGAGTCAAGATTCCCGGTAGGCTCGTCGGCCAGCACGATGGAGGGCGAATTCACGAGCGCGCGCGCGATGGCCACACGCTGCCGCTGTCCACCGGAAAGTTCGTTAGGTTTGTGATGCATGCGATCCACCAGGTCCACTCGCTCCAGAGCTTTTTTTGCTTTCTCGATGCGTTCTTCCGAAGGCGTGCCGTTGTAAATCAAGGGAAGCTCGACATTGTGAAGAGCGGTCGCACGCGGCAAGAGATTAAAAGTTTGAAACACAAAGCCGATTTCTTTATTTCGAATATAGGCAAGCTCATCGTCATCGAGATCGCTCACCAGCCGGCCCGCCAGCCAATATTTGCCGGAACTTGGTGAGTCCAGACAGCCAATTAAATTCATCAGTGTGGACTTGCCGGATCCTGACGGCCCCATGATCGCTACGTATTCGCCTTTGCGTATTTCCAAATCCACACCGCGCAAAGCATGCACCTGCTCAGAACCCATTTCGTAGACCTTGGCGAGTTCTTGCGTCTTGATAACCACGCCAGACGACACCAGGTCTTCGCGGTACGAGTGCACCGAAGCGGCTTCAACAGCCATTTGCATCTCCTCGCATTGCGCTAGCTTAACTCTGTCCTTCTTCTTCAGGCTTCTTGGGGGCTGTGTTATCTACCTTAACGCTTGACGCTGGTTTCAGGGTGCGCAGCGCTTTATAACTGCCAACCACGATCTCGTCGCCTGGCTGCAATCCCTTGGTAATTTCGATGTCCGTCACCCCGCTAATGCCAGTCTCGACGGACCGAAAAACCGCTTTCTTACCGTTGACCACGAACACGCCCTGCACTTCTTCCTTCTTGGGATCACCCGGCGCAGGCGGGGGCGGTGCGGCCAGGGTAACGCCGGAGTTTCCTTTCTTGCTCGCGTCCTTAGCCGCCTGTTCCAGGTCCTTGCGTGTCCGCACCGCCAGCGCCTGAATTGGAATCGCAACTACGTTTTTCTTCTCCGCAGTCTTTATTTTTGCAGTGGTGGAAAGTCCTGGGCGTAAATTATCGGGGGGCGCCGCCAGCGTGACTACCACCTTGAAATCCTTGGCTTCCTGGGTGCTCGTGGTGCTCTGGGTGGTGGCCAGCCCGGAACTGCGCAGCGTGGCCTGAGAACCAATTTCGGTTACCTTACCTTTGAATACTTTGCCCGGGACGGCGTCGATGGTCACATCGGCATCCTGCCCGGTTTTGACGTTCACAATGTCCGTTTCGTCGACTTTCACTTCCGCGGTGACCACGGACATATCTGACAAGGTCATCAGAAAACTTCCGTTCGAATTCTGAATTCCTGGCACCACGTACTCGCCAAGCCGCACAGGGAGATAGCTCACAATTCCGTTAATCGGCGAGATGTAAGTGGTTTTGCTCAAAATGTCCTTGGTGTGGACAAGCACCGCTTTATTCTGGTTCACCATGGATTGCGTCTGATTCAATTGCGCTTTCAGCGACTGCACCCGGGCCTTGGAAGAGTCAACTGCGGCGAACGCTGCGTCATAGGTGGACTTGCGCTGATCGAAATCCTGCTTGGGAATCAAGCCATCCTTAAACAACCCCTGTCCACGTTCCCAATCGAGCTTGGCTTTTTCGAGATTGGCCTGTTGTTGGATGAGGTCAGCCTGGGCCGAGCGGAAACTGGCTTCCGCCGCTTGCACGCCCATTTCGGAAGAGTTGATAGCCGCGGATTGAGCTTGTACGTCGGCAGTGGCCTGCACGGCTTCCTGTAGCAATAGCCGGTCGCCTTTTTTGATCTTGTCGCCCTCTTTGACCAGGATTTGCGTAATTCTGCCGAAGCCTTGCGCCGTCACGTTGGTATAGGTTGTGGGTTTGATCTCGCCGGAGGCCGTAACCTGGGAAATCAGCGTATCTTGGGATGCAACTTTGGCGGTCTGTACGGTGACCACGCCTTTATTGGCCTGGTTGATGCTGAACAATACAATGCCACCAAGCACGACCACACCACCGACACCAATCGACACCTTTTGCCAGGTCTTCATCGCTCAATCCTTACGAGGGTCCGCACTGGCGGACATATCACGCCGACAGGTATAAAGACTTTATAAAACTAGGATATATACATTACATACGCCGTAGCTGACCAAAATGTTTCAGAGCTGCCGGCAGGTTACAGGGAAGTGTGACAAATCAGCCGAACGTTCTATGACACCCCACCGTACCGATTACTCATGAACCATTTTAGTTTCAAAGCAACGAAAAGGGAAGGATACGCTTAGAAGCCTTTTCCTTGCGTACCGCAAGTTCCCACGACCGTCCCCCCGGTTGGACGAAGAAAACCCCATTTCTTCTTTGCTATGATTTGCATAAGCCACAGCAGAAGAATCCAGAACGCCAATTGATGCTATAATCCCCACTCGCCGAGTGATTTCCGGCTCACACCGCGGAGAGGTGGCAGAGCGGCTGAATGCGGCGGTTTGCTAAA
>DATHGV010000305.1:0-3502 GCA_035490135.1 Candidatus Methylomirabilota bacterium | reverse complement strand
CGAAACCTAATTCCGCGAGTAGCCGCTCGAACCAGCGTGAATATCCGGTAGCCTCCATGCCTACCCGCACGCAGATTCCTCGCTGCTTCAGGTCTCGATAGAATTTCTCTGCTTGTCCATCACTGTGGTGCAGTTCCTGTTCACGACACTCACCAGTCTCTTCCATTAAAAATGCAATGGTCTGAAAGCTCGGGTGATAATCTACCCCTATAATCATCATGTTCGGCTCCTTTCCCCCGAGCCTCTGGGTCGTCGATAAACCACAGTCTACTCGGGTCGAGGAGCCGACATTGTTATGCAATCATCTTCTTTTGCTTTTCAATACACAGACCAAACGCCCGGCGTGGCGAGCTCGATCAAATGGCGGTCCGGGTCTCGAAAGTAGAGGCTCCAGCCTCCCAATTCCCACGTCCGTTTCTCTTCCACTGCGATTCCTCTCGTTTGGAGCCACGACTCCCAGTTGGCCAGTTCGGCGGAAGCGATAGCGAACGCGACGTGTAATTCGCCGTCCCCGTCGTGAGGCGATTGGATCGCGCGCGAAGCACCCTTTTTGAACAGCAGCAGCACCTGGCGTGTACCTGCGTGCATTGCGCAACCACGCTCTCCGAACTCGCTGATGACGCTGAACCCAAAAGTCTCCTCGTAGAAGCGAATTGAGCGAGGCACATCGCTCACGTACAAAGAGGATTCAAGAATGCCATCGGTTTTCGGACGCATCGAGCCCTCCTGGCCGAACCTCCGACCGTAACATACGCTCGTAATGCCTGATAACGCACAAGCCGGACCTGTGCGGCTATCCTGACAGAGACTCGCGACAAACGGATATAGTCTAACTACATGATTTCTGCTTCCTACAAACCGAGGAAGAAGTTCATGGAACTGGCTATCGCGGAGGCCAAACGCGCCGGTGACCGAGGCGACTATCCCATTGGCGCGGTCATTACACGCCGCACGGGCAAGCGCGAGGTGGTAATTGCCAGCGCGGGTAACCGAGTAAAAACTTCGGGATCAAGCATCAAGCACGTAGAGCTGGAAACACTCAAATACGTATCAAGCGGCTATGGCCGCTACCTGCCCGACTTCGTCCTCTACTCCACGCACGAGCCCTGCGCCATGTGCGCCGGTGCCTGCGTGTGGTCTAGAATTGGCGCGGTCGTCTACGGCGTTTCTCAAGAAGACATTGCCACTTACGGCCGCAAGCGCGGTACGGAAGACTACAAGTGGCGAGCTTGTCTCATCCCCTGCCGGCTCGTCTTCGAGAAGGGCAATCACCCCATCCCCGTCACCGGCGGTTTTCTCCGAAAAGAATGCCAAAAACTGTTCAGTTACAAAAGGGCATAGTGACCCCTGCTTTTAGCCGGAACATTGGTGGTTATAGTGGTGTCTCACTAAATATGCGAAAACGTTGGAGAGTGGTTTTGCCTGTTATCGGCATCATCCTTTTCAGCGTCGTGAGCTACCACTCTTTGCGGGTAGACCGGGAAACCCCGAGCAGGTATTTCTGGTGGTCATCAATCCGGTTAGATTCCGACCCCTCGAACAGACGCAACTGGGGTGCAGTACCTTGCCAGGACAGCAAAGAAACTGCTGGGAACTCCGAACCAAATGGCTTGACCCTGGTCTTCTCGAACAATTCCTCATACTATCTGCACTTCCCGCATTCGCCGTTGGTGGGTTCGCTGTACGGAGTCTCGGAAGGATGGGCATCAATCAGGTTTCAAGCTTCATGTTCTTGATGCCCGTGCTGATTTGCGCGTGGTATTACCTCATTGGCTGGCTGCTCGACCGCTGGGTTTCTAAACGCTCGCATTTGAGTACCGCAACTCCTGAGTAACGCCGTAACCTTCCATCTGGATTTCAAGTTTCCGATTACCCGAACTAATCAGGGATTCGCGTTCAGCCTATTTTGTCCAGGCCGCCATTCGCAGCTTCGTAATCCAACGAGACGGTCGATGCGGCGTCTTGAAGTGAAGAAAAGCGCAGCCACACAGGAGTAGAACTTCATCCAAACTGCCGCGCCAAATCGAACGGGCACGGCTGCAATCTCTGCGATTCTTTGCAACTTAAAGACCCATAAAACTCGGGCCCAAACAGCAGGCCCGAGCGAACTCCATCAATTAAAATCCCTCACGGATAACTCAAAACGCATCCGCCGGATCCGCTATTGAACGCGTTGCTCCACAGCGATTGCACCGGAAACGTCCCCGTCGTCAGCGAAGTATCCGCCGACGCGCCCTGCCCCGACGAGATCCATGCGCACTTATCGCCATTCTCTTCGCCGCCAGAGTCCAGCCAACCGCCGTTCGGGAACTGGTCAGTAATCGTCTCCGCCAGTTCATGCCCGCCCACGATCGTGATGCCCGCTGTGGCGCCCAGCCCGTTGAAGTTGGCTCCGCAGCTGGCCCCCGCGTCGGTGATATACGGCAAGTTGGTATACGCAACGTTCCCCACCGTGGAACTGGTCGAGCTGTGATAGGCGCAATATTGCGTCTTGAATCCGCTCGAGCTGTTTCCCGTGGCGGTGGCAATCACATATTGCACGCTGGCATTGCTGCTGGCGCTGGTGTTACCGAAATGCTGCGCCGCCCGCACCGCTTCAGCCGCCAGGGCCGACTGCCGCGGCTTCGATGGTGCCGCACTCCCGTTATCCGCCCACACTCCGGCAAAAATGCCCTTCGGGTCGCCCGCGTGAGCCCCCGAACTGCCGCAAGTAACCGTGCCCGAAGCCACGCCCTGGCAATACTGCGTTACACTGTTCAGCCACGCGCTTCCGCCGACGCCGTTATAAAAATTCGTCAGTATCGTCTGTTCCCCACTCGGGTCATTGCTCCATTGCGAGCCCCACAGCACTAGGTAAACCTTGGGAGTAGTTTCCACCCCGATCCCGCCAATTCCTCCATGATACGAAAGGTTCTTGCTTCCTGAGCCTCCGCCCGGCCGCGCATTGGGATGCTCCTCGCGATACTTCTTCATCTTGTCCGCGGTCGCGTGAATCATGACCGGAGGCTGCCCCTCTTCAATCACCCGCCAACCGCCAGCGCTATCTTCAAATACCATCGGCTCCTGAGCCTGGCCCTGCCCCTGCGCCCGCACCGAAGCACCGGCAGCCAGAAACCCCATAACGCCAACAAAACAAACGGAAACCAAGCGACATCGGTTCATATAGCTCCTTAGGCACTGCGAAGTTTGGTGGAACCCCGAACCGCGCAACTCCGCTCTAGCTCTGGTTCCAATCAAGTTGCAGGCTCGCAGTCTCGGAAAAGGTGGGGACCGCCAAAAGTAGACTACGCCGCAACAACCCCGTCAAGCAAAACTATGCCGCCAGAATCAAACTTCTGTACATCGGAAGCAAACCGTCGCGGCACTTGGACGATTAACGTTACCGGAGAATGTGTGGAATCCTAGGGCTCGACTTGTCCGGCAACGACAAATCAGGAATTGACGCCGCTGCGAGAATATTTCGGGCAACTGTTTTGATGTAGAATCGGAGACGGAAAAGTTG
>DATHGV010000304.1:0-9161 GCA_035490135.1 Candidatus Methylomirabilota bacterium | reverse complement strand
TCTCCGTTGTTGGGGTAACCGGACACACTCAATGACAGACTCTGCATAGCGCCGTCAATATCGCCGCCGAGTTTTTGAATCATCCCGAGATAGTACAAGGCGCCGGGGTCTTTGGGATTTTGCTTCAGGCAAATGTCCACATGCTTTCGAGCGGCCTGAAAATTATGCTCATTGTTAAAAGCAATGTCTGCAAGGATGAGGTTCATTTCGCGGTCGTCAGGATGCGCCGCCAGCACTTGTTCCGCGTAGGATTTGGCAGGGTCCCAGTCTTTCAGGCCAAAAACTGCCAGGGCAAGAAGATAGGTTGAGCGCAAGTCATCTGGCTCGAGAGCGTGTAGTTCCTCAGCATTGTGATGGGCAGCCTCAAGCTGATTGGCGTACAACTGCGCCGACGCCAACCCGTAAAGAATGTCCGGACGCTTGGGAGCAATTTGGGCGGCTCGCGAGAAAGCCTCCACGGCGGCGGCCCAGTCCAATTGCTGACTGGCTACCTTTCCAGCAGCGACTAAAGCTCCCAGGGATTCAGGTGTGCGCGCGAGGATGCTCTCCAGTTTTTTCTGCGCTTCGTCGAGTTTGCCTAAACCGGCATCCGTAAGCGCGGAATCGACCAGCAGGCGATCGCTGACGGGCTGCTTCGGTTGTGCAAGCAACAACAACTGTTGCGCACTCTTAAAGTCTTTGTGAGCGAGAAAGAACTCCACTAATTCCGGAACCAGGTCAGGTTCTTTTTCCGAAAGCTGCAGCATTCCTTGAATTTCCACGGAAGCTTTTTCCGGCTGTCCCAGCCCGAAATAATCCGCAGCAAGCGTCGGCAAAAGTTGGGCGGTGCGCTTCTGCGTGGGAATATTTCCGGCAGCTTCAATGGATTTAGCAAATTCTCCGGCTGCCAGATACAGTTTTGCGAGCGCGATGTTCGGGCGGACATCATGCGGGGCCAGTTTGCTGGCCCCACGGTAGGCGGCCAACGCCAAGTCCGGCTTGCCTTCTGCGAGGTAGGCGTCACCCAGATCGAGGCGCGGTTCCAGAAGACCTGGAGCGCGAGTGATAGCCTCCTGCAATACCTCTTCTGCTTGTTTATAGCGTTCCTGGCGAAGATAGACGATGCCTAAGAGATCATTGGCTTTTGGAGAATGCGGAAGCTTAAGCAGATAACCATGCAGGCGCTGCTCGGCTTCATCCAGGTTTCCCTGTTGTATCAAGGAAGATATGCGCGACAACTCGGTGCTCTGCGCAGCCGTGCCCTTAGGTAACCAGAACAACGCAATGCAAGAACATACAAAAATGCAAGACCCCGCAAAAACCTTCCGGCACATTCGGCCGAATGACTGTCGCGCAAAAAAGTGGTTGAGGCAGATACTCAAAGAAATCCTCTTTCAGCAAATCTTAGCCGACTGCAACGAAACAAACTAGGCAGCTAAGACCTTTCTACGCTGCGTGCTTTCCCCTAGAATCGTGTGGGTTAATAAAATTCTCCCTATGCGCTTGTTCCCTGTCGTAATGATGTTGATGCTTTTTCCGGCGCTACTTGGCGCCCAGACTCCCAGCATTCATTTTCGCGAGGTGGGCAAAGAGTCCGGACTTACTACCGTGCCGTTCAGCTCCATGAATCAGCATTATGTGGTGGAAACGATTTCCGGAGGCGTGGCGCTTTTTGATTGCGATAACGATGGGAAGTTGGACATCCTGGTTGCTAATGATGCCACTATCGAGCAAGCAAAAAGCGGCGGCGTTCCCATGGTTACGCTGTACCACCAGGGAGAAAATTTAAAATTCACGGACATAACCAAAGAAGCCGGGCTGACGCATAAGGGCTGGGGCATGGGCATTGCCGTCGCAGATTATGACAACGATGGATTGCCTGATATTTATGTGACCGGGTATAACGGCAACGTTTTGTATCACAACCTGGGCAATTGCAAATTTGAAGATGTTACCCAGAAGGCCGGCGTTGCGGGCGGTGGTTTCAGCGCCGGAGCCGCCTGGGCGGATTATGATCGCGACGGGCACCTGGATTTATTTGTGTCGCGTTACGTGCACACCGATCTGGATCATTTACCCACCGCGGAAAATCCCTCCAAGAATTTTTTCCACAAAGGCTTGCCGGTGGAAAATCCCTGGACCATGGATGGTGAAACGGATTTCTTGTTTCACAATCGCGGCGACGGAACATTTGAAGAAGTCTCTAAAAAGGCTGGCGTAGAGGACGCCGCACGCCGCTTTGGTTTGGGCGTGGTGTGGGGCGATTACGATAATCAGGGATGGCCAAGCCTTCTGGTAGCCAACGACAATGGGCCGAACTTTCTCTACCATAACAATCGCGACGGCACGTTTGAGGATCGCGCCATGCTCTCCGGCGTAGCCTTGGGTCCCGAAGGGCATGAGGAGGGAAACATGGGTGTGGACATGGGCGATTTTGACCGCGATGGCAAGCTTGATTTCACGATAACCAATTATGCAGACCAGCCCAAAGGGCTTTATCTGCATCAGGGTGTCAGCGGGTTTATCGACCTCACCTACTCCGGCAAGATCGCACAAAGTTCGTTTCCATATGTTTCATGGGGAACCGGATTCGTCGATTTTGACAACGACGGGCTGCCCGATCTACTTATCGCTAGCGGCCACATTTATCCGGAAGTTGACAGTGTTCTCAAAAACATCAAATATCGCGAACCGCTTTTGCTTTACCGCAACAAGGGCGATCGAACCTTTGACGAGATCGCAGGACCCGCGGGATTAAACGATGGAGCCATGCAATCGCGCCGCGGTGTGGCTTTCGGCGACATAAATAACGATGGCAACATCGATATGGTGATTTTTAATGTTGGAGCGGCGCCTTCTCTATTTATTAACGACACAAAAAATTCCAATCATCGGGTTCTTTTCAAATTAATCGGAACGAAGAGTAATCGCGGAGCAGTTGGTGCCAGAATCACCGTTACTGCCGCATCCCGCACGCAGATCGAAGAAGCAAAAGCCGGTTCCAGCTACATTTCCACCAGTGATCCGCGCTTGCACTTCGGACTGGCGGGCGATTCGGTGATGACCAAAGTGGAAATCCGGTGGCCCCACGGGGGCGTCGAAACTCTGGAGAACGTTTCCGCCGACGCCATTTACACCATTGTTGAAGGGCAAGGAATAAGAAGCACCGTCAAACTTCCAGCTCCCGCTGCGCGCTGAAGTCCCTTCTTCATTAAACATTCATTAATTTTGGACGGAATGGTCCGACAGGATTGCTAGATTCGCCTTGAAGCCGACATTCGTGATGGCGTCAAACGCGGCAGGGACGAGATTGCGGCAGGACCGGTGGAAGCGCGGACCACAAATTCAGGTTCGATGGCGATCTCCGCAACGTATTCCGCGGTACCCTCGATCTGGTCAATCACAGTTTTTGCCGCGATTTGTCCCATGCGTTGCAGCGGTTGGCGCACAGTGGTAAGTCCCGGGCTGTTGAACGCAGCGCTGGGAATATCATCGAATCCAACTACCGAAACGTCCTCCGGAACCCGCAAACCGGCTTCCTGAAACGCCCAGATGGCGCCGATCGCGGAAATGTCATTGTAAGCAAGTAAAGCGGTGAAGGGCTTCTTGCGATCTAGCAGCTGTTTGGCAAACGGATAGCCCAGCCGGGGAGTCGAGTCGGTGCTGTCGATTTGAATGACCAGATTGGGGTCGATGCGCATACCAAAATCAGCGGCTACATCGCAGATTGCTTTCCAGCGATGAGCGGCGTCGGAACTCACGACCGCGCCTTTCAGGAAGGCAATGTCGCGATGGCCAAGCTCCCGAAGATGGGACAATGCCAGCTTCGCCGCCAGGTGATGGTCCAGCACTATGTTGGTGACCCCATCCACGCGCTCATGGCCTGAAACCGCGACCGTAGGCAGGGCTAACTTGTCTTTAATAGAAGTGTCCAGGGTAATAAAACCCTCGACCCCTCGAGACAAAAGCATTTGTGCGTAGGTGTGGAGCAGCTTCTGATCGTGACGGTGAATGACGGTGAGGAAGAAAAAATTATTTTTGCGAAGATATTCTTCAACGCCGCTGATGATCATGGCGCCGTAAGCGTCGCCAATTTCTTCAGCGATAACACCAATCGTGTAAGTGCGTTGCAAACGCAGAGAACGGGCAAAATAATTTGGGCGATAGTTCAACTCTTTGGCGGCGGCCAGGATTCGTTGCTTGGTTCTTTCGGGGATCGATCGCGCTGCAGCGGAGTTATTGAGCGCCGCGGAAACTGTACCGGGCGTCAGATTCAACTGATTGGCGATAGTTTTCAGCGTTACTTTCCGCTCGCCTTGGCGCTTATTGCTGTTTGTAGGCAACGCAGTCACCCATTAAGTCGCGCAGAACCAGCGCAGGGAACGTACTGTACATCATATATTGGAATATATTGGAGCATGCTGTATCGATTTCTCGGCGACGGGCAGTAATTCAGAATAACATTATTCTCCGGGGATTGTGAATATTTCCGGGCCTGAAAGTTCTTATGTCAGCGCGGTTCATTTCCGTTGTGCAACCATCCTTGGAAGCCTATTCCCGTGTAGACTCATGGTAATGAGCACGATACGTTTGGAAAATTCCTCGGCCATGCAGGACTCGTGAGTCTTCGTCCACCGTTCCACCAGCGCTGCAAACGTTTCGCGAAAACTATGGCGCTCATGGCGCTGGGAGCCGCCGCTGCCCATGCCCAGGGAGGCCATCCTCAGCCGCCTCCTCCCCCCGAGGGAGCGAAAGCCACAAAATGTAAGGGCCAGCCAGTTCCACAACTGGAAGACGTGACCGCAAAAACGGGAATTACCTTCAAGCACGCGGCCGATCCGGCTAAGAAATATATTGTGGAATCGATGAGCGGCGGCGTGATCGTATTCGATTACGATCGCGACCGTTGGCCAGACATTTATTTCACTAACGCCCCCACGGTGGAAATGGCCATCAAGGGACAGAAAACACGGGGTGCGTTGTATCACCACAATCATGACGGAACGTTCACAGATGTCACGGAGAAAGCCCACTTGACGTCGTCGTGCTTCGCAATGGGCGGCGCAGTCGGGGATTACGACAACGACGGTTGGCCTGACCTGTACGTCACCTGCCTGGGGGGAAACGTTCTCTATCACAACAATGGTGATGGAACGTTCACAGACGTAACTGCCAAAGCTGGTGTGGCGGACGGCCGATGGTCAACGGGTGCGGCCTTTGGCGATTACGACGGGGACGGGTTCGTCGACTTGATGGTCAGCAACTACGTGGACTTTCGCCTCAATGATCTTCCGGGATTTGGCAGTTCCCCGAACTGCAAATTCCGCGGTATAGATGTGCAGTGCGGCCCGCGCGGGCTGAAAGGCGCCAGCGACTCTCTGTTCCATAATAATGGCGACGGCACGTTTACTGAGGTTTCGAAGACCGCCGGGGTCAGCGATCCAAACGGATATTACGGCATGGGTGTGGTGTGGGTGGATTTCAACAATACCGGCCGGCTGGATATGTATGTAGCCAATGACTCCACTCCGAAATTTCTTTACAAGAATCTAGGCAATGGAACGTTTAAGGAGATCGGGCTGGAAAGCGGAACAGCCGTGAGCGAAGACGGTTCCGAGCAGGCCTCCATGGGCATTGCCATTGGCGATTATCTGCATACCGGCAGGCCGTCGATTTATGTGACGAATTTCTCGGACGAAAATAATTCGCTGTACCGCAACGATGGAGACTGGAATTTCACCGACGTCTCCTACCAATCGGGGGCGGCGTTACCTTCTTTGCCCTGGGTGAAGTGGGGTACCGCGTTTGTGGATATCGATAACGACGGCTGGCTGGACCTTATCACTGTAAGTGGGCATGTGTATCCGCAGGTGGACACTCTGCCATCCGGCGGAGGTTATCGACAGCCAAAACTTTTGCAACTCAACCAGAAGGATGGCACGTTTTGCGATGCCAGCGATCAGGCTGGTCCGGCGTTGCAAGAAAAACGTGTGTCGCGCGGGCTCGCGGTGGCCGATCTATTCAACGACGGAAATATGGACATAGTCGTGGGCGATCTGGATGGAGGCCCCATGATTCTGAGAAATCACGGGGTGCCCGGACAACACTGGGTGAGTTTTGAATTGGCAGGTACGAAAAGCAACCGCCTGGCGCTAAACGCGCGAATAAAAATTGTCGCAGGTGGAATGACTCAAACGCAGGAAATTCACAGCGGCGGGAGTTACCTATCGCAAAATGACTTGCGGGTACATTTTGGATTAGGGACTGCGGAGAAAATCAGCAGCGTTGAAATTCATTGGCCTTCGGGAAAAGTGGAAAATCTGGGAGATTTGGCAGCCGACCATTATTATTCCGTTCTGGAAGGCGCAGGTATTGTGCCCGCGGAACGCATACGGCCGGCTGCGGTGAGCCGCAGGTAATTCCGTGCGGTCGCCCGCAGTACACACAACGAAGTAAGTGGTCAGCCCTTGGCGCGGTCCTTGACTTGCTTCGCCAATTTTTCAATTTGTTGCGCTTTTTTTACCACAGACAACGATAGCGTGGAATTGGTGTCGGATCTTTCGACTTGTTCTCTTAATTCACCGATTAATTCGTAGAGCTTTTGGACGTCGGCCTTTATTTCAGCTTGATTCTGACGATCCAGTTTTTTTGCGTCGGGCGGAGTCTGCTCCGGCCCCTGCAAGCCCGGAGGATAGTTTGGATTCGGCGCATTTGGGGAGGGCCTGGGTACTATCGGAGGAGGTGTTGGATGACTTTGAGGAGTGACGGAAGACCCCGTACTCAGGAGAATTACCGCGGCTATGGAAATAATCTTTAGGCTGCGACGAGGGCGGAACATAGACACCTCCGGACAACTTGGTTATGCCGGATAGTAGCTCCGCAAAATGTCCATGACCAGCGCGGAATTGTAAAACCTGATCCAGCGCCGCTCTCAGTGGCCCGTCTCGGTTCCTTGTAATTCATCGGCAAGACGTTGTGCGTTGTACAGTTTCCGCAACGTTTCAGCGATAACGGCGGTCTCTACTGACACGGCGCGACTGGCCTCGTCGCTGTAAACATAGTCTCCAACTAGGGATTCGATGTTGCCGTCAAAGATGAGGCCCACGATTTCTGCGTTGCGGTTGATCACCGGGGAGCCCGAATTTCCGCCGGTAATATCGGCGGTCGACACAAAGTTTACCGGCGTTGACAAATCTAACCTCTCGCGCCCGGCAGTGTACCGTGGCGGAAGTGCGAACGGGCCCTTAGAGTCGAAACTCATGGAGCGGTCGAACAATCCATAAAGGGTGGTCTTGTAGGGAGCGTTCGTACCGTTCATCGGGTAACCCTTAACCTGGCCGTACGAAAGGCGCAGTGTAAAGGTCGCATCTGGATAGGTGTTCTTACCGTAGACAGCGAAGCGCACCTTGCCGAGTTTTTCACCCGATTGTTGAAGAACGCTTTGTACATTCTCTTCATACCACTTGAGGTTTCCGCGACGCAGGGGGTCCAGATTCCGTTGCATCACGATCATCGGGTCAGTCGACGCCGACACAGCCGACTCGCCGCCTTGCACTAATTGCTTTCTAAATTCTGGGTTGGCTAGTTTTGTACCGTTCACGAGTTCCGTGGAGGCATCCTTCGGGCTGCGTCCGTTCAAAACAATTTTTACAAACGGATCGTTAGGTCCTAATTCCTCCACCGCCTGCTCCAAAGACGCTGTCATACGCCCGATTTCAAAAGCAGGATAGATGGGCGCCGGAGAGAACAACTCGAACCTGGTGGAATCGAGTTGCGAGTCGTGATATCCGTCAAGCCGTTCCCCATCGGGCTTTTTAATCTCCGCGACATACTCCACTATTCGGGCTCCCAGGTTTGCAAGTTGGGAATCCAGATTCTGAAAGAGGGACTGCTTCACTCTGGTGGAATCTTTTCTCACCGCTTCTGCAATAGCGTCCCACGCTCCCCCGTACGCCTCTTTCAACTCGGGGCGGCCCAACACCTTAGCCTTGAACTCTTCTTCGTCAGTTTTTTTCTTGGTCATCACATTTTTGTCGAGGAGACCTTTATGACGTCCTTGGGCAGCCTTCAAACCGTTTTGCAGGCCGAAAATTCTCGTGCTGGCTTGGCGAGACTGCTCCTCTCCCAGGGCCGCGTAAGCTATCAGCGCGGCGATGCGATGTTTACTGCGCTTTATTAAGTTAGGGGTGAAGTAATCTCGATCAAATTCTAGCTGAGCAACGGTGTCGAGGCGCTGCGTCAATCCCGGGTGGCCGGCGACAAAAACCAGCTCGTCCTCGCCGGCCCCCTTGGGACGCCACTTGAGATAATCCTTTACCTCAATGGGTTTGCCGTTTTCGTAAATTCTAAATAACGCAAAATCGACATCGTAGCGAGGGTATGTAAAGTTATCGGGATCGCCTCCAAAAAAAGCAATTTGATTTTCCGGGGCGAACACGATGCGCACATCGGTATATTTCTTGTAGCGGTAAAGCCAATACTCGCCTCCTTGATAAAGCGTAACCATGTCGGAGCGCAGTCTGGTTTTTTCAGTGCTTTCGCGCTCGATCTCAGCCATGACCGCTTTGCGCGCGGCAAATTCCTTGCCGGTCTCAATTCCCTTGAGCTTCGAGCGCACGCGTTCGGTAACATTTTCCATAGAGACGAGCACATTCACTTCCAGATCAGGCGATTTGATCTCCTGGTCAGGGCTCGCTGCATAAAAACCATCCTTGATATAGTCGTGCTCTGATGTAGAACTCTTTTGCAACTGTCCGCGTGCCACGTGATGATTGGTAAGCACCAGGCCGTGAGCACTCACAAACGATCCCGAACCCCCATCATTGAATCGAACACAGGAGAGTCTCACGTGATCGAGCCACTCCTGCGTTGGCACGAAGTGATATTTATCTTGCAGTTGCTTGACGGGCGGATTGTCGAACGTCCACATTCCTTCATCAGCGCGCGAAGGAATGCTCGGCGCTAATATTGCGAACGATATAATAAAAATTAACGCACCACTCCAGAGATTCGACTTGTGCTTCCCGAATCTGTCCAAAATGTTCACGGTGAGCCTCAGAGCATATGGAATTCTCGGATTGGTAATTGCAGTCCGAGGCAAAGATATGAGTTTGACTAAACGTGGAAGTTTTAAAACCAGTGGTGCCGGCGGGGGGAATCGAACCGACGGGCCACGTTGAAAT
>DATHGV010000303.1:0-9574 GCA_035490135.1 Candidatus Methylomirabilota bacterium | reverse complement strand
CCATCGTAGGTATCGGCATCTTCTCTCCAACCGGAGTTATGATCGGCACCGCATTGGGAACATGCTAGCGCACCGCGCCGAACTTCTTCTCCGCAGATCGAACTTAGAGCCAGATGCGCCGAAGCCGACGATCTGTCCGGCATCATCTTTCGCATGCAGATCACCGCTGGTTACAAGAACCCGTACAGCATCTTCTTCCCGAAGACAGACGCTAGCGGACACACTCGACTCACCGCAAAAGAGATCGAGATGCAGTTCACAGATCACTGGGACATGGCGCTCATGGACTACAACGGTTCGCTCGAGGAAGCGAACGACCTTGTCACTATCCACCTTTGGAAGCCACGCGACTTTCGCGAGCACGACGACGATGTTCTCACGTGGCCACTTTTTTCGTACGAGAAGACCCGCTGGAGGTCACGCCGTGAGTGGTTCGACTACATGGCGTCATGCCGAAATGACGAGTTCACCTTTGGCGGCATTTCGATACGCTTGCCCGAGACAACGCTTCTTTATGTTTCACTTCGTTGCGCTGTGGCACCTCAAGCGGTCTAACCAAGCGATGAAGCCAACCCCGAAAGTTTTGACTCATTCGCTCCCGCTCATTTGAAACTCGCTCCTTCCCCAAGTCGCTCGCTGCTTCCCTCGCAGTTTTACGTTCTATGTCGCTTTTCCCAAAAGCTCCATTCGACCTGTCGGTTCGCCCATCTATGTCGCTCGTGTCCCCACGGCTCCATTCGCGAGCAGGCTGGCCCCTTTTCGTTGCAACTTCAGCGTGTTTGCCACGACACCCTGCCGTGGCTTATCTCTATTTCGTTAGGCTTTAGCAAACGTAGGATATGAAACGGTATGAATAGGGTGCCGCTCGTCAAAGGTAAGATAACGTTCGAGGAGGTAGCACCGCCCTTCACTGGTGCGACAATGTATGTGCGCCTGGAAAGAATAACTGCCGCCGACATCGCTTCCGAGGCGGTTGCTGACTACGTCGAACGGGACATAGCTTTCGACCCAAAGACCTCGAGCGACTTATCATTCGCCATAGCCGGCAACCCTCCGGACCCCCGAGCCAGCTATGAGGTCAGGGTGCATATCGACATTGACGGAGACGGAGAGGTGAGCAAGGGTGATTTCATAAGCATGCAAAGCTATCCGGTGATCACTTTTGGCTACCCAAGGGAAGTATCAATTCTCGTCCGACAGGTAAAGTAAGCGTGTCTCAACCAAGAACAGGAGTGTACTAAAATGGCAAAAGAAGAGTTTCGTTCAAGCCCGGAAGTACGCACAGGCTTTGTCAAAGGCAATACCTTTGGATATCGCCCTGTCCGATACAGTGTCATCGACGGTGAGGCCATCTTCGAGGGCGACATCGTATTGGGAAGTATCGACGAAATGGAGCGGCTGGTCGCTGAAGTTAACAAGGAGAAAGAAACAAAGCCCCGCGCCGTCATCATCACAGGGGCACAGTTCCGTTGGCCGGACGGTGTTGTACCTTTCACGATTGATCCCGAGCTCCCAAATCAAGGGCGCGTTAATGACGCAATAGCCCATTGGCATAGTCGCACGGGTATCAGATTGGTCGCCCACACCAACGAGCAGAACTTTGTGACCTTCAGGCCTGGAGATGGATGTTCGTCATCGATTGGCATGAAGGGGATTGGGCAGCAGTTCATTACGCTGGCCCCAGGGTGCGACAAGGGCAGCACGATCCACGAGATTGGTCATGCTGTTGGTCTCTGGCACGAGCAGAGTCGCGAAGACCGAGACCGATTCGTACGGATTCTTTTCGAGAATATCGAGCCAGGGAAGGAACATGACTTCAACCAGCATATTACCGATGGTGACGATATAGGCCGATATGATTTTGGGTCAATAATGCACTATGACAGATTCGCGTTCTCGAAGAACGACCAGCCCACTATTGAGACTCTGCATGGTGAGTCTATCGGCCAGAGAAGCAGCCTCAGTGATGCCGATATTCAAGCCGCCAACTTCATGTATCCTCTTTCGATTCCCCTAATCTTGAAGCCGGGACTGTACACCATCCAGCAGCAGAGCAATGGCCGGTTTGTCGATGCGCATGAATACTCGGGAAAGGACTTCGGTCTGGTCACGCGCCCTGCGCAGAATAACCGCACCCAGCAATGGATTCTAATACCTGTGGGAGGCGTGTTTAGAATCCAGCAAAAGAGCAATGGCCGATTTGTCGATGCGCATGAATACTCGGGAAAGGACTTCGGCTTGGTCACGCGCCCCGCACAGAATAACGATACTCAGAAATGGGTGCTGACGCGCGTCGGCGGCCCATACATGGGCGGCCTATACACGATCCAGCAAAAGAGCAATGGCCGATTTGTGGATGCGTATCAAAGTTCGGGACATGACTTCGCACTCGTTACCCGCACTGCGAAAAACAACGACGCCCAACGATGGATAGTCACACCCTCGGGCAACAACACTTTCACCGTCCAGCAAAAGAGCAGTGGCCGGTTTATGGATGCGCATGAGATTGAGGAAAAGGACTTCGCTTTGGTTACCCGGACTGCACAGAACAACGACACACAACGGTGGACTCTAACTCCTGTCGGAGTGGTGTGCACCATTCAGCAGCAGAGCAGTGGCCGATTTGTGGACGCGTATCAAAGTTCGGGACATGACTTCGCACTCGTTACCCGCACTGCGAAAAACAACGACGCCCAGAGATGGATAGTCATGCCATCGGGCAGGAACACGTTCACCGTCCAGCAAAAAAGCAGTGGCCGATTTATGGATGCACATGAGATTGAGGAGAAGGACTTCGCTCTCGTTACCCGGCCTGCACAGAACAACGACACACAACGATGGCTGATCAAATCAGTGTAACGCCGGTTACACCTAGGATTAGGGGAAGGTGCCAGATTCAACTAACGGCAGCGATGGCTAACAAGGCGCTGGAGAGCGACACCGCAAAAAACGCGATGCCGCTCAGCTTGGTCGTTAGGCGCTATTAACTATGTCCAATTTCTCGCACACGACGTTCGAAAGAAAAACAAAACAACAACAAACAACAAATGCAAAACATCTCATTCGCACTACCTACTGTCGCTACCGCCGGAATGTCGGCCAGTGATCAGCGCGACATTATCCTCAACCAGGCCACGGCCTCCATCATCGGCGACTACTTGGCGCACCTGAATACCGCACTTGAAAAAGGCCTTCAGACATCGCTAACTGGCTCAGCGTTCGTAACGCAATCAGAATTGGTCGCCCTTATTAACGCTGTCCAAGCTGAAGTGAAGAGCATCTAAGCTTTTGCCGCTGGCAGTCGTCCAATCCGATGCCAACGCATCCTCGAAATCAGACAAACGCCTAACCCTGCGCTGCAGCGAACCCGGCCATCACGCCGTGGTTGCAACCCATGTCTCCCGCGGGCCGGGTCGCTGAGCTTAAGTCGTTAGATCTGTCCAATAGCTTGTTCTAGCCGCATGCATCGGATTCTCATCACCGGAAACTCCGGCTCCGGCAAGTCAACCATGGCCGCGCAAGTTGCGGCTGAGTACGGGCTTCCGCATCTCGACCTGGATACTCTGGCCTGGGAGAGCCCCGCCGTACGGCGCCCCGTCGATGACAGTATAGCCGCAATTCGTGCGTTCCTCGACCGAAACCCGGAATGGGTTGTCGAAGGTTGCTATGCTCGACTACTGGAGGCGGTCCTACCTCATGCGACAGAGCTTCGATTCCTCAATCCGGGCGTGGAGGCCTGCATTCGGAACTGCCGCTCCCGGCCGTGGGAACCGCACAAGTATCCGAGCGTGGAAGCTCAGAACCAGAACCTTGAAACGCTCATCAGGTGGGTTCGAGAGTATGAGACACGAGATGATGAGTTTTCGCTTCGGCGTCACCGGCAATTGTTCGCAGAATTCGATGGCGAAAAAGTTGAGTACACAGACACAATTCAAATGCCTAACAAGGCCGTGCGCCCGACGCGCGAAGACGCACGCGGGTGATGGCGGACGCTAGGCCGACAACGGAAATGCGATGAAACGCACATGGACGATCATCGGCGTAAGCGATGTTCCCAGCAGCTTCAAATGGTACCAGTCGCTCTTCGGCCAGCCCGAGACGCCTCCGGGCCATGACTACTTTGGTCAAATCCTGGATACGGATGGAACCGTCTTGCTCTGCCTCCACCAGTGGGGCGCGCACGAGCATCCCTCCTTGATGAGCCCGGACGAAGCGTCGCCTGGCAACGGCCTCCTCTTGTTCTTCCGCGTCGACGATTTCGATATGGCACTGAAGAGAGCACGCGCTCTCGTCACGCGCCTCGAAGAAGAGCCTCACGTGAACCCAAACACTCGAACCAAGGAGTTCTCACTGCGAGATCTCGACGGATACTACGTCACGATCAGCGCGCTCTCTGCGCCCCAGCGAAGAGGACCCGCGAGGCGGCGACCTAACAAGCGCTTGCAGCCGACGAAGGCGGGGGGTCGCGCTACGAAGACGCGGCGATGACGGCCGCGCCTTCGCGGCTGCAGCGTCGGTCGTCAGGCCAGAGTAAATGGCGCGGTTTCGCCGATAAATAGATTTACAAACCAATCATGAATGCCGAAAGAAGAAGAGAAATTGTAAGCAGATATAAGCTCACTTTATTTCAGAGTATCAATTATGAAGAAAATGAATCCTAAGGTTGATGGATATTTAAAAAAAGCCGAAAAGTGGCAGGAAGAAATGACGAAATTGAGAAGGATCAGTCTCGACTCCGGGCTGACCGAAGAATTGAAGTGGGGTAAACCTTGTTACACGTTTCAGAAAAGTAACATAGTTATTATACAAGGCTTTAAGGAATTCTGTGCGCTTTTGTTTTGCAAAGGTGCCTTGTTAAGGGATCCCAATGGTATTCTTAAGGAATTTGGCTGGCAGGCCGCACGCCGGATTCCGTTCACCAATGTTCTAGAAATAGTTGAGATGGAACCCATCTTGAAAGCCTATATTTGTGAAGCCATTGATGCGGAGAAGGCTGGTTTGAAAGTAAGGCTTAAAAAGAAACCAGAACCTATACCTGAAGAACTTCAAGATAAATTGGATGAAATCCCAGTCTTGAAAGCTGCTTTTGATGGATTGACGCCGGGACGGCAAAGAGGATACATCCTTTACTTTTCTGCAGCCAAACAATCCAAGACTCGGGCGTCGAGGGTTAAAAAATGCATGCCGCAAATTCTCAAGGGAAAGGGATTGAATGATTAGAAGCGATCTGACAGATAGCAACGGTAGGGCGCCTCACTCCGTGCGCGCCGTTATTATCGGGAGGTCGGCGCACAGAGGACTGCGCGCCCTACGTGTGCATTTGATAAGGCAGTAATTGACTCGAATGAATAATGCCACCAAACGTTCGATCCTTCGCTGGATTCACCTCATCTTTGCTATTCCGATAGTCGGTTACATTTATAGTCCGTTTAAAGAACTTCCAAATTACGCCCCCGTTGTTCGGTTTGTCTCGATTCCTGTACTTATTCTTTCGGGATTTTGGATGTACGCAGGCGTATTCTTCGCCATTATTGGCGTCGTACTATGGCTCGGTGCATGTTACCTGTCTGGATACGGGGCGGCTATCCTGAGTGAAGTAGCTCTATTCGTCGCGCGGAAGACTTGGTTGATGATTCGTGCGCGACAATCGAAAAAATCGGCCTAACACGACGCTGCGACGACCCCAGCACTTTGTTGGTAGCTCCCAAAGAATGCGCAACCTTTTCTTCAAAGTGCTGGGCCGCTGAGCTTGAACGTTAAACGAGGACAGCCGGCCAGCGTTTCTATGATCGTGCATCGAAAAACTCAAAACCTCAGTTGCACACCGAGGTTCAATTCGTGAGCTAAGAAATCGGTCCCGGCGAAGTTGAACGCCGGTCGTTTTGGCCCCACAAGCGGCCCATTAGTGAGAATACGACTGTCTTGGAGCAGCAGCATCACGCAAACATACGGCATGCCTTAAGCGTGGCCGGGCTCAGCGCTGCTCAGTCGTTATCCGGATCCGACTCGCCTTGGGTTGATGGCTCTGATTGATCTTGCGCCAGCGCGTGCAGGATTTGTCGCCCAATCCCGGTGGCGTGTTGTTTGCCACGGTTAACAAGAATAACAACGCCTAGCTTCTGCCGCGGCGCGAACCCGATATAGGTCGAAGTGTTCGGCAGGCCGCCGTTCTTGTCGACGATCGCGAGGTTACCGGAGGTGACATCTTGCCAGGCAAGAGCTTGTTTGAAGTGCGGGTTAACCTGAAACACGCCCTGCTGGGCGAGGGTCATGGCATTCTCCATCGGGCGATGATCGGGAAGCTCCTCCATATTCGCGGCCAGAAACGTGGCCATGTCGCGGGGTGACGAATAGATTTGGCCTGCGCCAGGCCACTCGAAAACTCCCGACTCCTCACCCGGCTTACCGATCGGGCGGCCCATTGGGCCGTAGCCTTGCACGGCGCGACCGAGCAAGTCGCCCGGCAAAGGCAGCGCGGTCGAGCTCATCCCGAGCGGACCGGTAATGCGTTGATGCATCAAGGCTGCAAACCGTGTGTTAAAGCGGCGTTCCAAAGCGACACGCAACAGGACCATGGCAGCATTGGAATAGAGATATTGCTTTCCAGGCTCCTGCTTCGGATCCGCCTTCCAGGAATTCAGGAAACGGACAAAATCCGGCCACGTATATTTACCGCGATGCCAATGCTCATATTGCCCCGGCACGCGTGGCAATCCTGAGGTATGACTGGCAAGCTGTCCCAGTGTCACCCGGCGAATATCGCCGCCTCGCTGCAACTCGGTAACGTATTTGGCCACCGGATCGTCGAGGCTGAGTTCGCCCTGCTTGACAGCTTGTGCAAGCGACGTGGTCGCGAACAGCTTGCCAACAGAGCCGAGATTAAAAATCGAGTCCGCGGTCACTGGCCGATTCTTGGCGTCGTCAGCCATGCCGTAGTTGAAAAACGAAGTCTTGCCATTCATCCGGACGGCGACCGCAACGCCTCCTCCCTCGCCGTTCTTCGGCAATATGGGTTGAACCTTTTGCTTAACGATCTGTTCAACATTGAGCTCTTGCGCGCGCGCCGAACCGGAAGTCAGCAGAATCCCGATCACAGTCGAAATCACAATGTCTGTTCGAATCATGGGCCCGAGAGTAAGTTTATCGGTGGGGAAGTCGAGCTAGCATTTCTGATCTCTGTGCAGAGCGAAACATTAGGGAGTTCTGGAAAGCGCACGCGCCTCGCGTGCTGCCGAATGCGCCCTCGCATTCGCGCACTTCTCATTTGAATCAAGCGGACTTCTTCCACCAATTTCGGCTTGCTCCGTTCGGCCGAATTCGGCTAAAGAGGAACTCGTGCTTTCTTTTTGTCGGAACTCAGTCCTGAGGAAAAGCAGAAATAGACGAAAATTTTCGTCTAATTCTCGTTAGGTCTCGACACGTCTCACGCCTTTATGCCATCGTCGGCACATGAAACACCTCCTTCTCGGTATTGTGATCGGCTTATGCATCATCGCATTCGTCAAAGCATCTAATCCACTTGACTCCGGACACGTTGTTTGGCTTCCACTGACGTATGGGACTGTCAATGGCCACGGTTACGAGCTTGGCCTCGCACCAGACGGCAGAGTCGTATGGCAAAAATTCGGTCGCTAAGATCAAGACTGTCATACGTTACGATCCTAAAGCCTTTGGAAAGCGCTGGTCTGTCCATGTCCTTTTGGCAGCGCAGTATCGAGGGATTGCGCTACCACAAGGAACAAGTTGTTCGACTAAAGCAGCAGGATGCAACAAAAGAAGACCTAACCAGCCGATGGAGCCAACTCCGAAAGTTTTCGCGAGCAGGCTGGCCCCATTGCGGCGCGACTGCAGCGTGTTTGCCACGACACCCTGCCGTGGCTTATCTCTTTCTCGCTAGGCCTATGCCCCTCACTGTTTGACGATTGGCGCAACTCGCCTCAGAGAACCAGACGCCCAGCATACGCGCGATACTTTATCCTAGACATGCTCGGTGCGAAACTTCTGAAGCAAAGCGTTGATAATACGAGCGGCGACAGAATGGAGGTTCAAACTAACGGAGAAAAGAGCACCTATTACTTCGAGATAAGCAAGGCCATCGAAGGCTACAAGAGACAGGGAATTAATTAACATGGCAGACGTTACAGCCGCCTAACGACGCATTTCGCTAACTAAAACATGAAACAACTATTCCTCGTGCTATGCGTCGCAAGCGTCGCGTCGTTCCCTTTAAAAGCCGCGCAGCAAGTGAGGAACGCCTCGCACATCGATGTTTACGTCACGCCATACTACAACTCGAAAGGTCCATCCGTAAGTGTCGGCCGGTTTAGTTCGGGCCTGGCGTCGGCGAAGGAAGACGAATTTCTTGCCACGATAACCAAAATGAAGAAAGATTGGGACCAGCTCACGTTTCCGGAGCTCTATGTTGCTGCGATTCGGCTTTACGACCTGGGCTATCGCAAAGAAGCGGTTTACTGGTTTTATACCGCTCAGTATCGAGGTCGGCAGTTTGGAATGCTTCTGGATCAGAGCAAGATGGGCAGCATCGGCAGCCCGGGCTTCGAATTGTTACAGGCCCAGAATGCTTTCTTTCAATTGGTGGGGCCTTACATAAATGGTTACGCTTTCGGAGATACCGACGGACTCGTGAAGGTGGCAGAGAGAGTTCAGCAAGAAGGCCGGAAAATACCTGATCTGCAGACCAGCTATCCTAATATCGCGTTTCGAAGTAAGAGCGAGTGGGAATCGGCGAACACGGATCTCGCTGATGGGATGAGTAAGCTCATCTCGACGCTGAAAGAAATGAAAGACGACATCAGACGCCAACGCATCCAGCAAGGTATCGAAGAGAAGTTCTCGAAGCTAACAAACAAAGAGCTCGCCGGCCGGTAGACTTAGCGGCACGCTTCGACGGCGCTCGCGACCAGGAGCGCCGGCTCGCCACGCCGCTTTGTTGTAGCGGCGCTTGTGCCAGGCGCCGAACCTTAAGAAATAAGGCGTTTGGCACAAACGCTTCTACAACGATATGAAACGCGCGTCAGTCACTGGTGCTGCAGGCGCGAGACCGTTCTCTGACTTCCGATGTCGGATTTTTGATTGTATACTCGCCGTCGCGAGCGTTAGCTGATCTTACTTTTCGAAAATACGATGGAACAAGAACTGTTGAAATTGGAGAACGAATTTGCGCGAGCGGTGGCCAGCAATGACGCGGACGCACTCGATAGACTCCTCGCTGATGATTGGATCATCGTTGAACCCGATGGAGGCATGATCGGTAAAGCGCAGTTTTTGGGAGTTATCAGGTCTGGCGCGTTGTCCCATGAGTCGATGGAGTCTACAGACCCAAAAATCCGTGTTTACGGAAACACCGCTGTGGTGACCGGGGTGACGACGAGTAAAGGGAAGTTTATGGGACAGGACTTCATCTCCTGCGAGCGGGCGACAGATATTTTTGTGAAGCAAGCCGACCGTTGGCGATGCGTATTTACGCAGCTAACTCGCTTCACGAAGAAGTGAAACGACAGTCGCCATGAAAGCGCTAATCCTGGTCGGCATTGCATTTACTCTGTTATTGCCC
>DATHGV010000302.1:0-3754 GCA_035490135.1 Candidatus Methylomirabilota bacterium | reverse complement strand
CGATCGGCAGCCGCTCCGTCCCGGCCGATTGGGTGCGGTAAGGCGAACGTGTACGCTGTTCCCAAAATCGCGCCGACAGCCAGGCCTAGCGACAGGTTACCAAACCCACCCACGAGCAGAGTTCCGCCAAACAAACCACAGACCAATCCCGGCAACCCGCGTCGCAAAAAAAATAGCACTATGTCTTCTCCACTCTGGCTTTTACGCGGTGGAGGCCAGTCGCGCCGTCCGGCACCTGATCGCGATACTCGCTGATCTGCTCTTCACCCTCGCCATCGGTGGCACGGACTAAAACCTTGGCTTCACCTTCTTCGTCCGGTGTCCACTGGAAGCTCCACAGACTCCAGCTCAATTTCGTTCCGGGTTTTGTAATCTCAGCTGTGTCCCAGGTATCGCCGTCATCGGTGCTGATCTCTACCTTTGAAATCCCGCGGTCTCCACCAAAAGCCATCCCGCGTAACTCGATCGGCTTTCCGACCTGAAACGGAGACTCAAAATGATCGCCCCGAACCTGGGGCGCGTCGATGCGACTATGAGTCGGGATTACATCGCCTTCACGTCCCCAGCCTTGTTGTTTATAAAAACCGCAGCCGTGGCGCCTGTGCAAGCGGCCATCCGCCTCATCCAACAGCTCGATGCGGGTGAGCCACTTTGGGTTCTTTTCGCCGTACAGGCCGGGAACAATCAGCCGCAACGGAAACCCGTGCCGCCTTGGCAACGGCTCGCCGTTCATTTCATACGCGACCAAGGTCGTCGGCTCCATTGCCTTGTCGAACCGAAACGTCTCGTAATACCCATCAGCTGCGCGAAAGAGAACAGTCGTGACGTCGGGATTTGGCTTTACCTGCGCGAGCAGTGTCGGCAGCGGGACGCCTTTCCAAATAGCGTTGGAGCAAAGGCCACTACCTACTCCGTAGGAAATACAAAGCAACGTCGTTTCCTGCTCGACAGCAGGCATCGCGGCAATGTCGGCGAAAGAATAAACACGCGGGTCTTCAACTTGGCCTACAATGTCCAAACGCCAGGACTCGCGCGCGACGTCAGGATCAATCAGGTTTTTAGAGACTTGATAAAATTCGTCCTGCGGACGGATGGGTGTGATTTTCTGAACGTTCGGTCCGGCATATTGCCGACCGTCATAACTAAAAGTGCCCATCCGAAAAAGCCGACGCAGGGTGCTCCCAAGCGCGAGTGCGAGGGCCGTTCCGATTCCAAGCGCGACAAAGCGGCGACGACCAACCGATCGCACAGGCGTTGTCGCGATGCTCCCCGTTGCCCTTGTGGGCGGAGCCCCGCTTAGCAAACCATAAAAAAACATGATACCGAGTCCGCAGACCGAAAACGAAATTAGCATTTCCAGGGAAGCAATCGCGTGCGCGGGGCCTGGGGGTAAGCCGCGGTAATTCGTGAGAAGCGTCGGCCAAAGCAGTGCGACAAAGAGAACCGTCGCGACTAGGACACCAGGAATGATCAAAAACAAACCGCGCGCGTCGAGCAATGAGTTGCCGGCAGGCCGCAAACCGCCACGCCGGTCACGGCGCGTTAGATAGAACGCATACAGTACGCCTCCCAATCCGGCGACAATCACTTGCGCGGTTAACGCACCGAAAACTCCCTGGAGTTTGAGCGGCGTGTAACCACCCGCGCGGACGAGCGAGCCAATGAAGAACTCGACAGTAAGCAGCGGAAAGACCCGATCGAAAATCAGTTCCGTCGGTGTTGGCCAGCCGAGGAACAGCCGCAAAAGTGCCATCGTTAAGAGCATCGCCAACCCCGCCAGTGCGCCGGCGATAAAGCCCCATATGACTGTCTTAAGCCAGTGATGGTGATTCGTTGAACGAGACGACGAGGTGGGCATTTTTTAAAACGAGAGCCAGAGAATCCGTATCATGCTGAGGTCAATTCACGAGCTGCGCTTCTGGAAATTTCGACTTGCCGTTCAGGACAGGCTGCGCCGGAGCGAACGCGGCATGGCCGAGTGAAAGGATGATTACGAAACAGCCCTTGGGGTTCACGACGCGCTCCAGTCGTGGTGGCGCTTGTCCTTCAACGTCCGCTTGTTTTTTCTGAGGAGTCCATCTATAGCCAATGGTCCCGGGCCACCCAAGACGAGCGCCGCGAGGCAGGCTAGGTACAAGAGGTCACATTCATAGCCCGGCGGTCCAAACTGCGCGCCGGCAGCAGTCACGGCCATGAGCTTAATCGAACTGAACCCGTAGGGCAGATGGACAGTAAAAATAGCCACCAACAAAAGCGCGGCCATCGGCAAACTGACCAGGGACACAAAGGCGCCCAGAAGTATTGCTAAGCCGCCGAGCAGCTCGGTCAGTATGGTGACCCACGCCATGAAATGTGGCGCAGGCACAGCCAGAGCATGCTGGATAGCAGCGAGTGCGTCGGGGCCCTTGGATAGCTTGGCGAAACCATGCTGCATGAAACCAAAGCCAACGATCAGGCGCAACGGAATAGGAGCCCACCGAGCGATCGCAAATCGCCCTGGCAAGTCGAACGCAATGTCCCGCAAAGATTGCTTGGGATCAGCTGTAGGACTTAAAATAGTGTTCATACTAGGAAAACTAGTAGTGTCATGTCGAGTCGCGTAGTCAGTGTAAAATACATCTTATTTCTCTTCCTTATTCGCCGGGCTTGGATCAATCAGGGTTAAGTCCGTCTCCGGATCAAAACGCTTCTGCATCGTTACCGGATCGACAGTGACCATTACTTCCAGCGTCGGGGATACATACGCAGCGAGAACGTGACCTCCCTGTGTTGTTCCGTCTGAATTCCCCACCAGCATGTGCGTATGGACTACGGGCTTTTCTTGATAGAGCGCGATGTCACCGCTCATCCCAATCACTTCGTGCTGACCCTGAATGGGAATCTTCTTGTACATTTTACGCTCAGGATCAAACCACCCCAGCGTTGCTGCGTTCACCGCTCCAATGGCGGTGAAATGGGCACTGGTAACGTGATACTTCTGCGCAAACTCCAGCAGTCCGGAAAACGCCTCGTCTCCCTGGTAGAAGATAACCGCATATTGTTTCGTCGGTTCTCCAGGGTTCAGCAGTTGAACCTTCATTCTGGGAGCTTTGCCTTTCGGACCGGCATCCGGCGGCGCTACATATTCAGTTGCCGTGTCTTGCGAATACGCTGCTGTGATGGCGATCCCACCCAATAACAGTGCATAACTGAGTTGCTTTACTTTGATCATAGAGTTCTTTTCCTTTCTTCTCTGGTGTTTTATCTTGTGATGTTAAGAGCTAAACGAATGATCCGCATGACGCGTTAGTCTTTGCCGAGCGAGGCGAAGCCGGACCCGTGCTGTGACCTAATTACCGGCTTCAGCTGAGAAAGAATTGCTTCTTTGCTCGTCGTCCCAAAAATTCCAACGCGTTCTTCGCCATCGACGAAGTACAAAATCGTCGGAATACATCGAATGCCGTACCACAACCCGAGGCTAGGACTCTGATCAAGCTTGACCCGGGCTACCTTAAAGTAATCGAGGGATTCGCCGGCAATTTCCTCCAGGACTCCGTCCAACGTCATTGACGGAAGGCTCCATCCAGGAGCAAATTCAACCAGCACCGGTTGACTGGATTTCAAAACTTCAGCCTCAAAGTTCGTTTCAGTTACTTCGACAGTCGGTTTCATTTACCAAAGTAAGGTTTAAGGTCACGGTCCCGCTACAGCGCGTGTGGAGGATTTGCTGTTGCCACTCGCGAGGCGATCACAGCCACCTCTTTCGAGGGAGGGT
>DATHGV010000301.1:0-5064 GCA_035490135.1 Candidatus Methylomirabilota bacterium | reverse complement strand
CGTACACTTCCACCTTCGGTAGCCGGTGCCAGCTTTCTTTGCCGTACCATAATTCCACGCTGCGAATTACGCGGCGATCCCCGGGCAGATCGATCGGACGAGTGCGGCCGTCGTCAGGAATTCGTTCCCGGAACGCGATTTCTTCGGATGTGCCATTGCCGAAGTGCACCACCACGCGATGGAAGTCCACAGCACCGCCACTCACCCGCAATTGCACCGCGCGAAATTTACCGCCTCGACTGCCCACCTGTATCACATCATGATCGCGGTGACCGTCGACGTGCCTGTTCCCGAGATAAACCCATCGCCCGCCATAGTCGTCACGATCACGGTCTTGGCCATAAACCGAGACGCCTAAAACAAGCGCTGCGATCAGACCCAACAGCCACACATGGTTGCGCCACAAATTGCGATTGATCATTGATCCTCTCCATTTTTGTCCGGCCTGCGACACCCAACGAAAGCCGCAGTCCAGACTGAATCCGGGGATGTACCCACTCGCCTGTCCCCAGTTATGCCAAGCGACGTTATACGCGCAGGTGTCGGATGGCATTACCTCAATCACTGTAGATTGCGCAAAAATACCGCCTGCCTGAGTTGGACTGACCATTCCCCTTTTAGCTAAACTAAAACATCGCCACTTAACCACGAACGCCAACTATGACTGAATCCATCAACGATGCCGGCAACGTGCGCGTACGATTTGCGCCATCGCCCACCGGTTATTTGCACGTGGGAGGAGCTCGCACCGCCCTCTTCAACTGGCTCTTCGCGCGCCAGCAGAACGGCACCATGATTCTGCGCGTCGAAGATACGGACGCCGAACGCAATAAACCCGAGCTCGTCGAGGGTATTCTAAGTGGACTCAACTGGCTGGGCCTCGACTGGGATGAAGGCCCGTTTTATCAATCCCAGCGCACGGAACTTTATCGCGCCGCCGCCAAAAAATGCCTTGCCAACGGCAACGCGTTTCTTTGTTACTGCCCCGCCGAAAAATATGTCGGAGGTGATCACGCCGAAGATGGCACCGAAGGCGCCCAGGTCCGCCGGGTAGTTCGCTGCAGCTGCCGCGATGGAATACCTTCCACACCGGGAACCAAACCGGCAATCCGCTTTAAAGTTCCCATCGGCGGAAAAACAACTTTCTATGACGTCGTTTTCGGCGACACCGAATTTTCCAACGACGATATCGAAGATTTCATGCTGCTGCGCTCAGGCCAGGGAGATGAAGAATTTGGCCAGCCCATGTACCAGCTCAGCGTCGTCGTAGACGATATCGACATGCGCATCACTCACGTCATTCGCGGCGCCGACCATCTTTCCAATACTCCCAAACAGGTTCTGCTGTACCGCGCGCTCGAAGCTAAGCCTCCGATTTTCGCGCATCTCCCACTCATTCTGGGACCGGACCGCAAGCGCCTCTCCAAGCGCCACGGCGCCACCAGCGTCACCATGTACCGCGATGAAGGCTTTCTGCCCGAAGCCTTTCAAAATTTCCTCGCGCTCCTTGGATGGGCTCCGGGAGGCGACGTCGAATTTCTCCGTACTCCGGACTTGATTCAAAAATTCAAACTCGAAGGCGTAAGCCGCACCAACGGCGTTTTCGACAAAGCCAAACTCGAATGGTTCAACACGCAATATCTTCAGCATTTGCCGATTGAAGATTTAGTCCCGCAAGTCGAACAGGAATTGAAGCGCAGCGGATTGTGGAAAGCAGAGTGGGCCTTCGGGGACGGACGCGAATGGTTTAGTCGCACCGTTGACTTATTGCGGCCCCGCGTGCGCTTGCTACCTGATTTCTCCACCTGGGCCCGCGCGTTTTTCAGCGACCAGTTCGCTATCGATCCCACGGCCGAAGCAAAATTCTGGAAAGATCCAAAAATCCCCGATTTGCTCGCGAAATTAGCCGAGAAGTTGGCCGCAATACCGGAATGGAATCACGACGCCTGCGATCACGCCCTGCGAGCGCTCTGCGAAGCCGAGGGTGTTAAGGCCGGCCTGCTGATCAATGCCACACGCGTCGCCATCGTAGGACAAGCCGTCGCTCCGCCGCTCTTCGACACCATGGTGGCCCTGGGCCGCGACCGTGTAGTGAAACGTTTGCGCGCCGCCGCACCCGCCGTCATTTCGAAAACTTAAGCCGCGAGCGACGCGAAGGGTGCCCCACCCTCGATTCTCAAGGGTGGGTCTTGAATTTTTTTCTTGGAAGTCTGTTCGTTTTAACTAATTACTGCTGTCGTTCTTATCGCTGCCGAAGCTCTTCCTCATCTTGCGATGGAATACGCTGAATTCCAGCGTGGGATTGTCACGCGTGCCTGTAATCGTGATCGGGATTAGTGTTCCGGCCCCGCCCTTGCTAAAAAAGGGGTCAATCGCTTTCAGGAAAAAAGACTTTTTGCCGCTCACCAACTGCGAAAGCTTGGCCTCCATGCGCAGCTCTCCCGTGAAATCCAGATCCTCGCCGCGCAATTTGTAAGTCCCATTCAACTTGATCACCGCGCCCGGAACGCTAAAGGTCAATCGATCGAATTTAATCACTCCATTTTTCAACTTAAATTTCCCTCGCAAATCCGAAATCGCGCTTCCCGCGTCAGGATTATCCGGTTCCCCCAGCGCATGGCGGCTGAATGACGCCAGCTTGTCGCGCACATCGGAGCTCGCAAAGCGCGCATCAGTCACATCGAATTCTCCATCGAGTGTCAGTTTGTCCAGCACCTTTACCTTGCCAGGCGGCAAAGCCATCTTCGTCCTCAAATTAACCAATCCGCTCATCATCGGTTGCGTCGATTTCGTGGCTAGTTGAAGCAAATCTTCCAGCCGCGCTTTGGGCGCTATTACATCGAGAACAATCAAGTGCCCCTGCTTTTCGGGCACACGCACCACGCTGCCCTTCGCCGTAATTTGCGAGTGGATCAACGTCGCGCGAACTGGATGCAGATACGTATCACCATTGGTGCCATCCACGGTGGCTGAAAATTCCGTTTTCAACAGCACCGCTCGCCCCACCGGATCAATCGAAAAATTCGGCGTGTCCGTCACCCCTTCCACCTCGATGCTCTGCAGCACCCCGGAATACTTGCCGCTAGAAGACAAGATCCCGCCAATCCCCGGAAGCGGCCCGAGGTCTGCATCCTTAAATGTGTACGCGCCGGAAACCGCCGTGCTCCCCGGATCGTCCACTTGCCAGGGTCCAAAGTCTCCACTGGTGCGAATTTCCCCCACCGGCTTCGCGTTCGTCAAGTTGCCGCGAAATGAAAACGGTTTACCCGCACCCACGGATCCCAAAACTAAATCGTGAATATCAAAATCGAGCGGCTGTTTCCCGCTTTGCTTCGGAAGAATGAGCAGCGTCGTGTTATCGCACACCACCTGGTCAATCGTAATTCTGGGAAGCGGCGTTCTTAGTTTTGTTGCCGGCGGAGGCGCAGGCTCCCCCGGTGGTTGTCCCCGAGGTGGAACGTTGATCACCATATTGTCTAGATGCACTCCTCGGATATGCCGCGGAACCCGCAAAATCCCCAGGAATCCCAGGTGAAACGTGAATTGCTGGATCTGAATCATCGGCGGAACGTCAGTGCGGTTGTGATAATAAATTGCCAGCTTTTCGCCCGTGACGCTCATCTCCGGAAAAGCCGTCACATGAATGGATTCCAGCTCAACGCGGCTCTCGAATCGTTCTGAAAGCGCGCGCACCACCCAGTCCCGAGTTATGTCATCTACGTCCCGGACCCGCTGATATATCAGCGCCGCAGGAACAATAAATACGAGGAGAAAAATACACAGCACCGCAATCCACGCGCGTGATCGCGGTTTTCCGCTCTCTTCGGACGCCATGACGGAAGAATACCGCAGTGCAGCTTACGGAGATGGGAATAATTCCGCGTGCGCTGGCTTGGCCGCAGCGGCGTTGGCCACAATATTTATCGCGGCCTGAAGATCTAACGTCACAGGCGGCAAACAAATTTCCGTGCTGCATGCTTGATAGCGCAACTTCAACGGAATTTGTTGCAAGCCCACAGGAGCGCTAGCCAGCGCGGTCACCGGTAGGCGCAATGTTACCGTCCCCTCATAAACATTCAGCGGCTTTTTCGAAAAGGTGAAAGTATGCAACTGGCCTTTTGGATAAACAACCTGTCCCGCTTTAAAACCGGCGGGCATCTCCGCGCGCAAATCCGTGGCAATTAAATAATCTTCCGATTTTTCTCGCGCATTCACGTGAAACCCGGGACGAATTTTGAATACCACCGCCAATTGAAAGGGAACGCCGCGCGCCGCTGGCTCTGCCGATACATAAACCGCTGGAGAAACGACATCCCGAGGAGAAGGAGTTTGCGCCTGCGCGCGCCGCGCACCAGAAAAAAATACCAGCGCGGAAATTACTAGAACCGCGTCACTCAGCCTGCGAATTCTCAATCTGCGAAAAGTCACAAAGCGACCTGGGCCCCGAGCTGTTGCGAAATTACCCGCGCCATCACCGCGTTCAGATTTTCCCCAGTCTTTTCCAGCACAAAAGCATTTTGCTCTTCAGACCATCTCAGCTTAAAGCTGGTCGACAGCGCCGAAATCCAAATCTCTCGCACCGGAGTATTCGGGGAAACGACAAATTTCGTTTCGTCATCATCCTCAAACAGAACCTCCAGCTTCCCGCTTTCCCCCTCCACATCAAAACCATGTGCGTCGCCCGCGGTGAGCAATCGCCTTTTCAGGTCCTCAAAAGCGGCATCTGCTTTTCGTTGAAAGTCTTTTTCTTCCAGCATGTTTGGAGCGTACACGAAGAAACTATCTTGAGGGAAGCAGTTCGCCTTTGTCGGCCATGGTGAGCAGCTACAGCAGCGACTCGATCGCGTGCGACATCTCAGCCTCGCTGATAATCCCGGTGATCCGTTTTACCTGCTTGCCGTCTCGCGAGATCAGCACGCTCGTGGGATACCCCAGCAGCCCGCCAAACTTCTCGGCAATGTCGTCATTTCCGATCACAATCGGATAATTCATCGTCAGCTTCTGACTGTTGACATCAAAATGCTCGTTGGAAACATAGGGGGCCACCACCTTCTTCCCTTCCTC
>DATHGV010000300.1:0-20742 GCA_035490135.1 Candidatus Methylomirabilota bacterium | reverse complement strand
AACGAAATCCGTATCACGGAAAACAAAACACTCATTACAACTCTGGTGCCTTCTAGCATCCAGGACATTAGCTACGGTCAAGATGTTCACCGACGTATTGGTGCAGCAATCGGACTCGCGGTTATTTCCTTCGGGATTGGTGGTTTGATGGCACTCACTAAATCAAAAAAACACTATGTCGGTTTGACCTGGGCGACTGGTGATGCCAAAGGCGGCTTCGCGATGCAATGTGACAAGAACGACTATCGCGGCGTCCTCACCGGACTTGAGGGCGTTACCGGCAAGAAAGCCGTTGATTCCGAGGCGATGAACGTCAAGAACTAACGCGGACTTCCCTAGCTAGGGATGCGTTTAGCCACAGCCACTTCACAGCAGGGCAGAACAAGAAATGGGTAACGTATCTGAAACTGCTGGCAGCCGCACCTCTGCGCGTGAAGCTGGGTCTTAGTTTATCGCGTTACCTGGCATGTGCCTGGTGGATACGATATGCCCGGTAACTTCTGTAGCAACGAGGTTTTAGGCGGGTTGTTAAGTACGCAAACAAATTTCCCCGGACAGCACTCGCCATCCGGGGATTTATTTAGTAAAGAATTTAGTTTTTGCTACTTCGCCCTTTTGGCCTTTTCGGCTCTGAACTTCCTCCAGCGCTCTTTCGTCAGCTTCGAAATCTTCGCCCTGCCTGCTGCAGACATGGTGCGCTTACGACTGACTCCATTAGGACTGACAAGTTTCGAGCTGACCGGAGCCGGATGCGAACCCTTTAGTGCAAGGATCGCACCCTGAATCCCCTTCAACTGTTGTTGTAACTTTACCTCTTCCTGCTTAAGCACCACCAAAATGTCCATTGATTCCTCCAAGAACTTTAGACACGGACGACGCCTAACTCACAAGACCTAATGAGAGCTAGTTAGCCCTGGGCCGACAGTGCCGGTTATTGGGGAAAAGCGGATTTCTCCGCAAAGTTCCAACATTGCCGCTAGGAAAATCTGTTCCGACGATAGCTTCCGAGCAGGGGACAGCGGGACGTGGCCGGCGCGCTCAGCATTGTGGCGCAAAAGCGCGACCGGGCGCACGAGCGTCCACCTCGCGAACAGGAAACATCCCATGGTAAATTGAACGGCAATCGAGAGATCGCATGACGTCCAGCCAGTTGATTCTGATGACGAGTCTATATTTGGCTGCCTTCGCCGCAGTAGCCTACTTTACTCGGCCGAAGATGACGCGAATTGCGGGAGCCCTGTGCGGCGGCGCGGTGTTCGGGGTGGTAGCGCTTCTCGCTGTTGCGCTGGGAGAGAATCAGCGTTGGTGGCGAGTGCCAAAGGCTGGCTCCTCGCACTTTCAATTGCTGTTATGGATCGGCCTCGCGGTTTCGTCCGCGCCCATCTACCTGATTACCTGGAGGGTGGCTCGCCGGTTCGGCGGAGGCGGGCTGGCAGTGTTTGCCTTGGCAGCGGCAGTAATCGGCCCGCCCCGCGATTACGGCATCGCCGCAGTGTTCCCGGACTGGATCGTCTTCTCGCCGGGCATCACGCCGGTTCTCGCCGTCGCCACGATCTATGCCTTACTGGTAGTTGTGGGGCATTCAGTGATGCGCTTTGTCGCCGGTCCAGCCAAAGATGACTCACTTGCACGATGATTCGAGAGCGTAGGTAGGTCTCGACAGCTACGCGCAATATTGCTGAATTTACGGAATAACGGTGATGCTCGTCACCGGATGAATTTCATTCCACTGACCGTGAAACGTATCCTGGACGTATCTTCCCACTATGCGTACGTGAGAACCTACTGGAGGGAGCGTGACCTGGTCTGTATAGCCTCGGCACGCGGACTGAGCATCCGGCTGTGTTACCGGAAACTTGCAGATAATCTCAAACACTAGGTTTCCATCTTCATCGTTCGTGTTGCCCGAATTTAAAAGGTTCTCAAATCCCGAATCCACTTTCAGCCAACCGTGGGTATCTCCATCATGTTCGTGTCGGGTTCCATCTGCTTGATGTTTGGATTGCGTTGCCGTGGCATCCACGATTGTCCCCGTTACTGCAATACATTCCTGCTTCACGATCAGGCGTTTGGGGTGATAAACATGCGCCGAAATACTTGAATCGCATTCTATTGAAGGAGCGATGATTGGCGTCGGCGGAGGTGCCGGGGTTTCCGCTGTTGAAATGCTTACGTACTTGGCGAACACCCAACCCACTCGGTCATTTTCCGTCTTGACGTGGTAGAAACCGTTGTCCGGTGCCTCATCAACGAGAGTCAGCCGTGTACCTTTGCTCAAGTGCTCCAGAGCTGGGCTTGATGTTGAGGGATCGCGGCGAAGAATAACATTGTGGTTGGTCGTGGCTTCCCGCGCCCAAAGGCAAGAAGGCCAGATAACAAAAAATAGAACAATAAACAGGCTAGCACGCCAAACTAGCCCAACACGTCCGTTGTGTGCTATCTGGTCGAGGATCTCATAGTGGCGTGCGTCGGTCACAGTCGTGGTGGTGGCGCCTGTATCGCGATGCCTGCGCGATTCGATTCTGTTCGAGATCTTGGAACTCATCAAGTCCTCCCTGCGGAGGGGTAGTGAGGTGTCCATATAATAAGTTTTACTGGGTTTACACCTCATCGTGCGACCACCTTCTTTGGTGTACAAATCCTTAAAACAACGTGTCCGCCAAGAAGCCGGGGAGGCTTGAGCATCCCATGTTTTTACGTTTGCCTAACCACTGCCTAACCGTAAATCCTGACAACCCCGACAGGTTTGACTGTTATAGATGTCGTCGAATCAATATTTCTCAACAACTTACGTCCTTGCAACGCGAATGCTCGGAATCCGGCTTACAGGCCCGTCCGCTATTTTTTCAACATCTTCAGTTGAGCTGTTTCCAGAAAATCCCCCGGAACTCAGGAAATATTTCCTGCCTGCAAGGGAATTCGTGTAATACATTTTCGTGCAATAAATATTAAATGATTGGCCTCGCACTCTCCGCAACATGCATAGCCCGAACACTCTGCAGCCCAAAAGTGCAAAACGATCGCGCGGATTGCGAATACGGTATTCACCGTATTCACAAACAAACACGAGATACATAGCCTGCTGTTGGTTGCCTGCTTCCGTAGGACGCACGACAAAGCAGTTCCCCGCCCACAAAAAATATAGAAGGAGGACGCGTCCTTGTGTCCATCCATACCTGCGCTCTTGCCTAACAGCGTTGTCCCCTCGAACTTTAAACTAAGATTGATAATTCTGGTGGCTATATGTTGTGCGCTGGTCTTTCCTGCTCTTGCGTCGACTCCTACTTCCGGCACCCTAAGTCCCTCCAACGGCTCTTCGACAACTTGGGCCGGCAGCGGGATTGGTGGGGCTACCACCGACGAAACTACTTGCGTCGACGGCACCGACTGCGACGTATTTACCATCACCCTTACAGGTTCTCCAAGCAATTACCAAGGACTGGTCCTGGCGATCAACATTACTCATTCCGTCACCCTCAACGACTACGATTTCTATGTCCATAAAGGCACTCTGAGTGGCCCGGTGATCGCCAGCTCCACAAACGGTATTCCCGAAACTGGTGAATCAGTGGTGATTGACCCCACCGTTTCCGGAACTGGCGTGTACACCGTGCATATTGTCGACTCCACCGTTGCTCCCGGCGATCCTTACAGCGGCATAGCCACGATCACCACCCCGCCTACCGACTCGCAAGCACACGGCACGGCGCCGACTTATGCAAACTACCAATCACCACCAGGCCTCGGAGACAGCTCCGGCGAGCCGTCGATTGGCGCCAATTTTAATTCCGGCCGCATGATGACCCAGGCAGTGTTTGACACCTTGCAGGTCACGTTCAACACCAGCATTTCGCCGGCTACCGCAACCTGGCTCCTGAAAGATGGCCCGAACACCAACATCACCACGTTGGACCCCATCCTGTTTACGGATTCGCAGACCGGTCGCACCGTCGTCTCACAACTTTTTGGCACCACCAGTTTGTCTGCCTTTACGGATGACGACGGCGCGACTTACACCGTCAGTCAGGGCGGCGGCATTGCTTCAGGTGTTGATCATCAGACGGTTGGCGGCGGGCCGTTCCGTCTATGTACCGCGGACCAGTTGATCGCCACACCGGTGCCCTGCGCGCAATTAGCGGCGCGCGGCCCGATTACTCAATATCCACACGCGGTCTATTACGCCTCCCAGGATATTGGCGACGCGGAAATGGCGCTGAGCCAGGACGGCGGTCTCACCTATGAAGCCGCGCACCCTATGTACACATTGGTGGAATGCGGCGGCTTGCACGGTCACATCAAAGTCTCAAAGAGCGGCATCGTTTACGTCCCAAATAAAAGCTGCGGAAGTAATCAAGGTTTGATCGTCTCCATGGATAACGGACTCACCTTCGCGGTGGAACCCGTTACCGGCAGCACTTCCGGTACGAGCGACCCATCCGTGGGAGTGGGCGGCAAGGGGCGCGTTTACTTCGGCTACATTGGCGGCGATGGGCATCCGCATATCTCCGTATCTGACGACCAAGGCCGCTCCTGGCATTACGATCTGGATGTCGGTGTGCCTTTTGCAATTCGCAACGCCGCGTTTCCAGAAGTCGTCGCAGGCGACAACGATCGTGCGTCTTTCTTCTTTCTTGGGACGCCCTCCGCAGGTGACGCCACCGGCGCGGATACCGGCACTCCGTTTGATGGCGTGTGGCATGGCTACCTGGCTACCACCTATAACGGTGGAAAGAATTGGTTCACCGTCGACGCTACTCCCACCGATGCCGTGCAACTTGGCGTGATCTGTACGCAGGGAACTACCTGCCCCAGCGGAACGCGAAACCTTCTGGACTTCAATGACATTACCGTGGACCAGGTCGGTCGCGTCTTTGCTGCGTATACGGATGGCTGCATCACCGCTGCTTGCATCGCCAAAGGCAACAACGCGTCCGGATCACACACACGTCTGGATAACGATCAGGCCACCAAAGCCACCATCATTCGCCAGTCGACTGGCAAAGGCCTTTTCAAGAGCCAGGATTCGACTAGACTGCAACCCTGACGATCGTTCTCTTCAAGGGCGGCGCATTTTGGGAACTGCGCCGCCTTCGTCGACAAAAAAGACCGTCGCAGAAAAAAATGAGACGAGCTGGATTCCTTGCATTTCTGATCCTTAGCTTGACCGCTTCGGCTGTCGGCAAACAACCTGCTCCCCAAATTCTGGGCCTCCGATTAGGCATGTCGTACAACCAGGCCCACGCGCGGCTCAACGAAATTGGCCAATTCAAGTCAGAAGATGAAGGCCAGCAGGTTTGGACGCTTCGCAACGACAAGCATTATCGATACCTCATCATTGGATTTGATCGCGATCGTAACGTGCGCTACATCACCGTTCTTGCGCGCCCTGATGGTCAGCCGGTCAGCTACGCGGATGTGGGAAATCTCGCCGACGCAACGCGCACCAGTGGAGAGGACACTCTACGTTACACCTGGAAAGCAAATGACAAAAAAGGCCACTTCGAGTATCTGGCTATTGCGAAAGGGAAAGACCAACGCTACCTGAATCGTTACGCGGTGAAGCGGCTGGGAGTCTCGAACGACGAGGACGAAAGGGATTAACAGCAGCACGGTTTGCCGACCTGCGAACTAGATCGCCCCCGCTGATTCCGCAACAACGACACAGTGAAGAAAAGCGAAGGCCGGATCGTGAACGATCCGGCCAGTCGCTTCTCCGCGGAGTCGCCTACTTATGAGCGTTAAAGTCAAACATGTCGAACAAGTCGCCGATAGCAGGCATGTTGCGCGGCACGTAGGAATTAGCGCTTTGATCAGGATTGAACAAATTATCGCGGCTGCGATTGCTGAGAGTGGTGTGGAGCATCCAGTTCCTTTCCACGAATTTCACGAAAGAGGAGTGCTCGTTGTAGGTGTGGCTGATATGGCCGCCCGTTGAGAAAGGCGAAACGGCAATCATCGGAATGCGCGGGCCGGTCCCGAAGAAATCAACCGGCTGGATGAAGCCGGAGTCGTAGAAGCCGCCGCCTTCGTCCACGGTGACGAAGATCGCGGTCTCAGCCCATAGCTTCGGATTGCTTTTCGCCAGTTCGATGATGTTTTGAGCGAAGGCCTCGAAGAGTCCCCACTTCGAAGATGCTGGGTGGCCGTCCATGACGCCGTCTGGCTTCACATAGGAGACCGCCGGGAGCGTGCCGTTCGCGAGATCGGTGAACAGATCGGTGACGTCGCGCATATGATCCGGAACCATGCTCGGATACACCGACTCATACTCGAACGGGTTGCAGATATTGCAATATAGCCCGTCCAACGGGCCGCCCGTTCCGCTGGCATTGAAAGCACCGCCATAATATTTCCAGGAAATATTGTGGTCGGTCAGCACATCCCCTATGCTCTGCTGCATCGTCTGCGGAACGACGAGCCCGGATTGCGGCGTTCCTTTAGGCGTGAAGGCCGGGTTTACGTTTACGGCTTGCCAATAATCACCGGCGTCGCACTTGGTTTGCACCGCGTAGGGCAGTGCACTCAAATAATTGGTGATCGCGGCAATGCCGGGTTGCGTCGGGTCGGAACAATTGAACCATTGCGCCCGCTGGGTATAAAGGTTGAGCGTGCCAGCCACGGGATCGGGATTATAAATAGTCTTCGCCGGCGGCGTGGCGGGATTGCCCTTCCCGTCGCTGAAGAAAATCTGATCGGCAAAGCCGAGCGGCTGGCTGTCCGGGCCAGTGCCGCCTAGCACGGGCTGGTGATAGTTGTCGCTCATGGTGTAGTTGTCAGCGAGGGTTTTGAAAAGCGGCGCGTCGCCGTTCTGCATGTTGAAGAACTCCATGGTTTGCCCAGTGTCATGCGGTGTGCCACCGAGAGGTGTGCTGTAGGTGGTGTCGATCGCCGACTGCAGATCATGCAGACAACCTGTCGGGTTGTCCTTTGATACGTGCTCTGCATCTATCGCGCAATCTACCTGCTGGACCATTTGGAAGTACTGATGGACTGTGTCCCCGGCGTACGCGTCGAACGCCAAATCCGGGCCAGTCAACTGGAAGGGACCCGGAGGGAGGTTGCTGACGTTGGGAATACGGATATCCGGACCCTCGTTGAACGCCAAACCGGTGCCCCCGGTTCCCATCAGGAATTGATCCTGAGGCGCCAAGCCCGGATCGCCTCCCAGGGTCAGCAGGATGGCCGCGGGCGGATTTTGCACGCCGTTCACATCGGGCGCCGGCAGCGTGGAGTAAAGTTCCTTGTTTGCCAAATCAGCGCTGCTGAAGAATTTCCCGCCATTGGGCGCGGAGGTGATCTTGAATTGATGGCCCTTGGCAAAATTCGGGCCTGGCGTGCCATCGGCGTTGATGATGCCTTCGGATAAAAGGTTCAACACCTTCTCGCTTTTACTTTTTGGCACATAGGTAGCGTAAAGATGATCGAAGCTGCGATTCTCCCCGACGATGATGATGACGTGCTTGATTGGCGTGGCGGTCTTGATCGTGTCAGCGGACTTATCTAGATCGTCTCCGCCTTTGGCGGGTACGCCAAGGCCGAAAGCCAATAGAGCGAACGTTAGCGCGCAAGCAGTAACTTTTGTCGGCAATTTTTTTGTTTCACTGGAATGCATAGTTTCCTCCAAGTTGAAGTGAACGGGGTCGGGTTTGCGTAGCTTCAGCCAGCAACGTGACTGGGGCATTAATGCGGCAAGTCATTCTCGCGAAAGTTTTCTAGTAGCCCGGTGAGAAACGAGGGGTAGAGGATTTCTTCACGCTATCGAAGGACGCCGATACGAATGTTCCCGTCCCCATGGCTGCGAAAGCGGCGTGTGCAAAGTTGGAATAGTTCGAGGCAACTTCAAAACACTTCAGCTCAAAGAAGTGAAGCGATCCGTTCCCGCAAATTTAAGTGGGGAATCGTATCGTTTCGTTTGATAGATCGCTTCGTTTCAAAATGATGAATTGTAGTTGGAGTGTTCCTATCGGTGATTGCTCAGTGTACGGCGCAGTGGGCGAACTGGTCGCCATCTTTGACGGCGATATCCGAGGTGACACAACCGAAGAGAGGAACGAGACCCGGAGCAGCCGCGTAACCAAGATACCCATCGGTGGCGAAAATGTTGTCGAGGCTCTTCAACAAGGAGTAGTGATTGAACGGCGTATCGGAAGTGGTGCCGGGCTTGAGAAACGGCGAGAGCAGCACGGCGCCGGTACGATCGCCGCCGTAACTTTGGAAGCTGAGGACTACGCCGGGAGCGATTGTGGTGGTTTGCGGAAACGGAGCAAGATTTGGCCCGGGCTGCTCATTGCAGCAGAATTTGGCCTGGCGCACTAATTAGGAGGCCCGGACCGTTCGGATTCGGCCCGGCAGAAAGTCCGCCCTCGTCAAAGATGATAGCGATCAATCCGTCCTGTTGATATGCCTTGGAACCCTGAATCAGCGGAATCCATTTTTGCAGGAAGGCGTCGGCGGAAACGAGGCCGCCGGGCTGGCCGTTCTTGCAAGGAGCGTCGTGACCGTCGTTACAAAGATTCGGAGTGATGAATACAACATTGGGGGTGGATGATCCCGAAAGCAGATCATGGGGCAGCTTGGTGAGATTCACAACATTCGCATCGCAATTTGGCGAGTCGATGATGGAGTGGAAATAGACGAAAGGGTTGTGACGGGAAGCGTATTGGTCGCCGAGCGGAACGGATGCGGAAGGAGCCTCCGCGGCCTGGGTCAGATCTTGAGTGTTGAGCACAGGATGTCCACAGGAAGAAGCTTCGCGATTAGGATCATTGCCCATGTCTTCCATGTAGGCGCGTCAGATTTTGCCTGCGGCATCGAGTTGATCAGGAAGAGTCTTGATGGAGGAAGGATAGACGCAGCCGTTGCCGATGGCTTGACCGTCGGGAGTAGTGCCAGTGAGCGCAAAATCCGCGTAGATCTGGCAATCGTTGCGGGTATCAGGGGTAGCAGCTTGGCCACTGAGCATGGCGATGTAATTGTCGAGACTTACGTGGCCGGTGCCGTAGTACTGGTTGAGAAGAACTCCTTGCGAGGTAAGCGTCCTGGAAAGGAAGGGGGCCTTGGAAGCAGGACCGAAAGTGGCATCGAAACCCTCGTTTTCGAGAACGATAACGAAGACATGTCCGATGCGATGGTCACGAGAGTCGTCGGAATTACCGGGCGCGGCGCTTAACGGTGAAGAGAGCGTCGCGAATAGAGCACCTAGCAAAATAAACGAGCGAGTTGGCTTGAATATGCAAATGTATCTCCATTTTCAGTGAAATTTGCAGCGCGCGAAACGCGCGGTGCCGAAACACGCCCGCTGAGACACTAAGCGGTGAGTGTTACGGGCAGATTATTGGCACATGGCATTTGGGCGACACACCCGCATTGGCGGCGAGTAGCGCGTGAGAGCGCTAGGTTGCGTTGTCGGTGCGGGGGCTTTGGCAGATTGCTTGTTAGCCGGCTTGGCCGACGGCGGCGTAATCGAGGGGTTGGCTGGCTTCCAAGGCAACGCCGTCGCGGTAGGTGACAAAGCGGCTCGAAATGGCCAGGACTTTGGCACCTGGCACGATAATTCCGACCAGATTCAGTGGATCGGCTGCTGAGATTGTGATTGTTTCGCCTGTTGGTGACTCTGCGCGTGTCGCTCGCAAGGATTCTACAGCGGCGGGCAAAGCAAATTGCTCGCCAAGGAAACCGGCGACGAACCTTCCTCCGCGCACTTCGCCGCAATCTTCCAAGCGCCGCAAGGTAATAAGTACTTCCCGCCAGTTCGGCAAGTTCGATTCGCGCATCAGCACTTCGCGGAAAACCACTCCGTAGCGCTTGAGCAGAACCCAGCACAAAGCTTCAAGCCTGCGCTCATGGTTCTCGGCCGCGGTCGGAAATAATAACGACCAGCGTCCAGCGCTGTAACGTGGACGGCCATCGCGTCCGTTACTGAGATCGCGGGGTTTGGGATCGATCAATGCGCGCAAATTGTCAAAACCGTCAGCGGTGATTAGCCCAGCAGCGACGAGTTCCCAGAGCCCAGCCTCGATTTCGTCTTTCTCTTTGCGCGTGCCGCGAAGAATGTCGGCAAAAAAGGACGCGCCTCGCTCCTTGAGAAATCCAAAAACTTCTTTGGCGGTGGAACTCAGCATGCGGTCGATATCGATTTCCCGCTGGCGTACCGTCATCCAATCCGAGTCATCCCGAACGAAAAATGTTATCGGCGCCGCACCGGTCGGCGTGAGTCTGTGAGTGCGCTGTGATAAATCGTCGACAATCGCCGGGCTTGGCGACAATCGTCCCCAACCGACCGTGCCGTTGAAGCAAAGTTGATCGAGTATTTTTGGATCGTAGCCTGCGACGCGGCGTGCCAATAGCTGGCGCTCCCAGCAGTTCGCCGGTGCTTCGAAACTTTGCAGTTGGCGCAAAACTTCCAGCGCGCCGTGCTCGCCGAAGAGTTGTGTTTCGGGCGTCAGGTGTTGCCAGCGCAATAGCCAGCGCATGAATTGCGCCGCGGATACCGATTCGATTTCTTTGCGGAGCTTGCCAACTGTCGCCCGGTGAATGCGTGCGAGAAGCCTGCGCTCGCACCATTCCATATCGTACGAATGTGGGTCAGCGAAGTGGCCGCGCAGAACGGCTCCGGTCCCTTCCAGGCGCAGCATTACTTTCTCGATTTCAGTCGCGGGCAATCCAAGTAGATCGGCGAGCGATGCGACTGAAAAAGGCCCGCAATGCTGCGTCCATCCGGCGACCAACGCCAACAGCGCGTCTTCTTTGGTTGGAACGGACGATTCCACGTCGGCGAGCGCTGTCGCAAATTTGGCTTCGGGAAATATTTCAGCAAAAAGTTTTGCTCGTTCGGCGGTGACCCAATATGCGCGATCTTGCGTGAGGGCGCGCCCGGCGCGGCCTTGTCGAACCAATTCGTCAAAAAAAGCTCTCCAGGCGCCGCTGGAACGGTGAACAGTGCCTTGCAACGAGCCAGCTTGGACAGCTTCGACGGCGTCGCTAATCTGCGGCAGAGCGATGAGCGTTTGCAACGCGTCGTGTAGCTCTTCGGCGTCGCGCACGTCTGGCCAGGCTTCGCTGCGAATCTCTGCAATCGCACCGGCATCGAGACGGCCAACATCCGACAGAACACTCTTCGGCAAAACGCGGCGCATTTCTACGGCACGTGCCCGTCGTTCCTCGAGCGGTGCGTCATCGAGATACGCAAACGGATTGGCATTTAAAATTTCATGCGAGAACTGTGACGGCACGGGAGTATCTACCGCGACGCACCGGATGCTGCCGTCAATGATTTGCGCCAGCACTTGACGCAAACCTTCCATGTCCATCGCTTCTGTGAGCGCGTCCTTCATCACTTCATTCACCAGCGGATGATCGGGGATGCGCACGGCGCCTTCTAAATTTTCCGGGCAGGCAGCGGCGTCTGGAAAAACCGACGCCAGCAAATCGTCGGCGCGCATTCGCTGAATAGGAGGAGGAACTTTCGCGCCACCCTGGAATCGCAACAGAATCAGGGCGCGAGATGCGTTCCATCTCCAACGTGTGGTAAAGAGCGGCGAATCAAGCACGGCCTGCTCCAACACCTGCTTGACCGAGGAGGGATGAAGAAAGCGAAAGACGTCCGCAAGCGGAAAACTATGTTGCTCCGCTAAACCAATGTTGATGCCGTCATCGGTAGCTGCCGCTTGCAATTCAAGATTAAACGACCGGCAAAAGCGCTTGCGCAAGGCCAAGCCCCACGCTTTATTAATTCGCCCGCCAAACGGAGCATGGATCACCAGTTGCATGCCGCCGCTTTCATCAAAAAATCTTTCCGCTACGACGATCTTCTGCGTTGGCACCGTGCCAAGAACCGCGCGGCCGGCGACGATGTGCTCCACGATCTGCTCAGCGCCGGCGTTATCGACGCAGCACTCCTGTTGAAGCCACGCAACGGTTGTGCGCACCGCCGGCAAATTGCGCAATTCTGACGAGGGAATGACATCGCAGGTCATCGCGCTGATTTTTTCGCGGAGGTCGGCGACTTGTTTTGACAACTCCGCCGCACGCGCAGGCGCTTCGCCACGCCAAAAAGGAACGTTCGGCGCTGCGCCGTGCGCATCTTCGACGAGCACACGTCCGGCCTGCACGCGACGAATGCGCCAGGAGCTGTTGCCCAACAACATGATGTCGCCGCGCAAACTTTCTACCGCGAAATCTTCATCGACGGTACCGACGACGGTGCCCTCAGGTTCTGCTATGACGGTATACAGCGCGTTATCCGGAATCGCGCCGCCGCTAGTAATCGCTGCGAGGCGGCTGCCGCGCCTGCCACGGACCGTCCCAGCTACGCGATTGCGATGCAGATAAACGCCACGCCTGCCACGGCGCGCGCTAATTCCTTCAGAGAGCATCTCCACGATGGCATCGAAGTTGGTTCTTTCTAGATCGCGATACGGATAGCTGCGGCGGACGCGGTCAAAAAGTTCATCTTCCGTCCACTCTTCACTCCCACACATGGCCACCAGTTGCTGCGTAAGAATGTCCATGGCATTTTCTGGAATCTCCAGAGCATCCAGATCGCCCTGTCGCATGGCGCGAACCAGCGCGGCGCACTCCACCAACTCATCGCGCGTAGTCGCGAAGATCCGACCTTTGGGAACGGCGCCTAGCCAGTGGCCTGCGCGCCCGATACGTTGCCAGGCCACAGAAATCGAGCGCGTCGACCCAATCTGACACGCGAGGTCAACGGAACCGATGTCGATGCCCAATTCCAACGACGCGGTTGCTACCAACGCTTTTATTTCGCCGCATTTAAGTTTATTCTCTGCGGCGAGCCGCAGCTTGCGCGAAAGACTGCCGTGATGCGTGGCGACAGCTTCCGGCCCCAATCTTTCGGCGAGGTGATGCGCGACGCGTTCGGCCAAGCGGCGTGTATTTACGAAGATCAATGTTGAGCGGTGTTCCCGAACCAGCGCGGCAATACGATCGTAAACCTCGTCCCACAATTCATGGGAAGTGACCGGGCCCACTTCGCTCTTAGGAACTTCGATGGCCAGATCCACTTCGCGTTGATGCCCAATTTGGACGACGACAGAGTCGGGGCGTGAACTTCCTGCGAGAAAATTGGCCACCAACTCGATGGGCTTCTGCGTGGCGGAAAGGCCGATGCGCAGCGGAAGTTTGTCAGCCAGCGCATCCAGCCTTTCGAGCGACAACGCCAAATGCGTCCCACGCTTATCGTCGGCGACGGCGTGAATTTCATCCACGATGACGGTCTCTACGGTCCTCAAAATTTCCCGGCTTTTTCCGGCGGTGAGCAATATGTACAGCGACTCCGGGGTTGTAACCAGGATGTGCGGCGGCCGCATCAACATGGCGCGCCGTTCCCGCATTAGCGTGTCGCCGGTGCGCACCGCCGTGCGAATCGCCGGCATCAGGAGCCCGCGCTGGCCGGCAAGCTGCAAGATTTCTCCAAGCGGGATCTCCAGATTTTTCTGAATATCGTTTCCCAGCGCCTTCAACGGCGAAACATACAAAACCTGCGTTTTATCAAGCAGCTCGCCCCCAAGAGCTTTGCGTACCAGTCGATCGATACAAGCGAGGAACGCGGCCAGCGTTTTTCCCGACCCGGTTGGCGCGGAGATGAGCGTCGTTTTTCCCGCGAGAATTTGCGGCCAACCTTGTCGTTGGGGCTCGGTAGGCACACCAAGACGAGTGAGGAACCACTCGCGGACCACCGGGTGGGCCCAATCGAGCGCGGACGAAGAGACTATTTGTGGTGAAACATTAGTCATGAAAAAGCTGATGGCCGGTATCAGCTGTTTGGTTGGCCAGATTGTTTGAGGTTTTTGCGAACTGAAAAAATAGAATACACCAAAAGAAGTTGCGAAGCATCCTGGCCTAAGTCCAAAAATCTTTGGTGTGATACTTCAAGCTGCGATGAGATAACATCGGCGCCAAGTTGTGGCGGGACGGCGAGAGTCCAAAGGAAAATATGCGAGGCGCTGTTTTTTCAATCGTGGCAGGTGTGCTGCTGATACTGATGGCGGTGCTGGCGGGCGGCGCGGCATTGCGCGAGTCTGTCACCGTCGACGAGGTAGCGCACATCGGCGCGGGACTAAGTTATCTACAAAAACTGGATTTGCGATTCAATGAAGAACATCCGCCGCTGCCCAAGGTGCTGGCGGCATTGCCGCTGGTTTTGCGCGGGACGCAGGCGGATTATTCCCACATCTCATGGACTTTCAGCGACGCGTTTTTCCCGGCGTACCTGGGGCAATGGGTCTTCGGTGAACGGGTTCTGACAAAATGGAACGATCCCGTAAGCACGCTGGCGTGGGCACGCGGGCCGATGCTGGTTGTTGCGCTGATCCTCGGTTGGGTTCTATTCGTCTATGCGCGAAAGCTTGGCGGCGACTGGGCCGGCCTGCTTTGTCTCAGCGTGTATGTCAGTACGCCGGCGTTTATCGCTTTCGCTCCGCTTGTTCATACTGATTTGGCCGTGACGCTGTTTTCCTTGATGACCTTGTGGCGTTTTGCGGAGATATGGCAAAACCCTACTCGAAGGAATGCCGTTCTCTTTTCTTTATGTCTTGCCGCGGCGCTTCTTTCGAAGTTCACGGCGATTATTTTATTTTTTGCTTTCGTGGTCTTTGCTCTGAGCACTCGCTGGCGCGCTGTCTCTGGCCAGCCCATTCCTAAAGATGAGCTGCGTGCATGGCGGCGGCTTCGCTGGCGCGTCACTCTTAAGGGCATTTTGTGGGCGGCGCTTATCGTTTATCTTTTTTATTTTGTATTTTCCATGAATCAGTCGACGAGTGCTGTTGACCGCCTTGGACACGGAGCGGCGACGGAACCTTTGCGGCGAATACTTATGCCGCCTTGGCTCTATCTCCGAGGTGTGTTGATAGTTCTGATCACCGGAAGCCGCCCGACGTATATCCTGGGCCACGCGTATCCGCACGGTGTGTGGTTCTACTTTCCTATTTTGTTTTTTTTGAAATCGACTCTTGGATTTCTCGGATTGCTAGCACTGGGGCTCGGCCTTGCGCTAACGCGGAAGCGGAGCGATGAGTCAAACGTGCGTGCAATCCCCAATGAATTCGCAATTCATTGGCGCGTACTGTGGGTATCGCTGCTCGTTTTTACGGGTTTTTGTTTGCTGAGCAGGCTGGATATCAGCATTCGCCATTTCAGCGTTCCGCTCATTCTGCTTATTCTGCTGCTGGCTCCCCTACCAAAAATGTTAGAACATCTTCGTTATTTCGCTCCTAATGTTGCGCGACTTGCGGAAGCAGTGGCGGTGATTCTGACTTTGAGTTGCCTTTTCACGGCGGTGCGCACCTACCCGTATTATTTCCCGTACATCAACGCGTTAGGATTCGGGCGACCGGGGTATGCGCTGGTCAACGATTCCAACCTCGATTGGAATCAATCGCTCCCGGAAGTCAAAAATTTTGCCGAACAGCACGGTCTGCAGAGCATCGATCTGGATGAGTATGGATTTACCGATGCCATCGTGGACGTGCCGCAGGCGAACATCTGGGATTGCCAGCGGCCGACGGCCGCGGATGAAGGAAAGTGGGCGGCGGTCTCAGCGAATATGATATTGGACGGCCACAACTGCCCATGGCTGCTGCAGTATGAGCATCTGCCCCTTGCCGGGGGCAGCATGTATGCGGTTCACTTACCCGATCATATTCCTGAGACAGGCAGCTCGCATGGACCACCACTCGCATCGGAGTTTCGCGAATTTGGCGGGGCGCCGTTCGATATGCGGAGTTTTTTCCTGAACGTTATCCGCAATCCCGAACAACTTCCGCAAGCGTGGGAAGAGATGAAAGCCAGGTTCAAATCGATGAACAAACCACAGACGAGCAGCTCGACGCCCTAGGTCACGTTGCGATACGTGGCTGCAATCTGTTGGGGACCAAGTTCGGAGCTATGCGGAGGCGACTCTAGAAATTCGACGCTGCCTAGCCCTCGAGAGCCGTGGCTCCAGCGTTCCCGGAGCATCCGGTTGAGGGGTTCGGAGAAAAAGCGCGCGACGATTTCTCCAGTTCCGGCCGCAACGACAATGGTAGCGACGAAGAACAACGGCACACACCAGAGTGGACTCCCGTACTTCACAAAGATCGCGAATAGTGCGAAAACGACAAACATGTGTGTCAAATACACTTCGTAACTGCGTTGGCCGAGCCGCAGCAGAGGCGCAAGCAAGCGCGGGCCTTTCCAGTGCGTTTGCGCGGCGGCAATCATAATCAGGCAAGTTCCCAGCGCGATGATGGTCATGTCCAAGCCGGGCTTGGTAATAGGTGGCACATAGAACAGCCGCAGGCCGAAGAGAATGGATACGATCAGCGCTGCGCCCGTCACGGCAAAGGCACGCAACGTGAGACGCGAGAAGCTAACACGGCGGACCAGCAGCGCGGTGAGACAACCTAGAGCGATGGCATCCATACTGCCGAGATACGACTGCTCGGACCAAATATCACTTCCATGCGCAAATATCGTGCGAGCGAATGGTCCCAACGCGACGAAACAAAGCAGAATGGCCGGGAAAAGATTTCTACCGCTGAAGATCAGCGCCACCACTGGAAAGAACAGATAAAACATTTCTTCAACGGACAGCGACCAGAGTACGCCCCAACTCGCGGGAAGCCATCCGCAGTGCGCCTGCAACACATTGACGTGCAGCGTTAGCGCGGCCAGCAGTGCGCGGCCAAGGCCGCCGGTTTTTTCGGAAACGACGAATGGAGAGATGTTTGCGTAGTGCAAAGCGGTCAGCACGGCGAGGAGCGCCAGAAGCATCGGTGCGATCCGCGCGAAGCGCAGCAGATAAAAGTTCCGCAGACTGATATTTGCCAGTGTGCCCCAACGCCGGAGCGCTGTAGACGTAATCAGAAAACCTGACACGGCAAAAAATATCTGCACGCCAAACTGTCCGTTCCAGACCAGAGATGCAATGAGCGGTTTGGAAGTGTCGGCGACATATGGAATGTGTGCGATTGCCAGGCGCATGTGAACGTGGTTTAGCACCACGAACAGAATTGCCAGCCCGCGCAGGACGTCCACGCCGTCGAGCCTGCCGGAATTTCTAGGGGAGTCTTGCGTTGATGAGGATGCCTGGTGGGTGTGAGTTTGCGGAGCCATCATCGCGAAATTTAGCGTAGCACCGCTCTAATGCCTCAGCTCAGTTCGCTATAGCATCTTGTGACGAAGTAGCACTGAAGCCGAGAACAGATGCGAACCTTCGGTGAAAGATAACCGGTCTTCTTTAGGATTCCGACCATGCCGCTAACTCGTTACCGTTGGGGTCGATGAAATGGAAGCGACGGCCTCCTGGAAATGAGAAAATCTCTTTGGAAATTTTGCCACCCGCCTTGCGAACTGTTTGCTCCATTGTCGCCAGGTCGTGAGCGTAAATCACAATTAGCGCGCCTCCCGGTATCGCCGCACGCTCTTTGCTAAAACCGCCATAGAGGCGACCGTCTTCGAAACTTGTGTAGTCCGGCCCATAATCCGTAAACTTCCAACCGAACACTTCGCCATAGAACAACTTGGTCTTGGCGATGTCCGCCACTGGAAATTCGATGTAATCCATGCGTCCATCATTCGCTTTATCCGGCACGGTATTTCTCCCTTACTCAGATCAACGCGGTTGCTATGCAATCAGACCCGACGCAATCTGGCAACAAAATTATTCGACGTATTCCGAGAAAAGGAGATTTGGTCGCCTCCCAGAAAAAACTAGGGCTTGGCTTGGCTGGCTGCGGAGTGCGGGCTGCCGAAGCCGATTTCGAGCGGCGTGTCTTTGGGGAAGACCACTTCGTGGCCGCGCGAAAGGAAGTTGGTGTACACCGATGAGGACGCGCCGTAAACACCCAGGGCGATCGAAACTGGTTGAGATTTTGCGCCCAAACTAATTAGCGCTCCCACTAGACGGAAGCCAGAGCCGCCGGCCGCGGTGCGCACACCAGGATCGCCCGCGTTGTCCACCGTGCCATGTTCGTCATCCGTGTGCGAGGCAGCAGCGGCCAGCAGTATTGCCACTCCAGTGGAGAGATAGCGCGTTTTGCTATCTGTAGTGCGCGCGCCGCCCTCTTCGTCCAGAACCATATGGTCGCGACGATCGACGTCCACGCCCTCGATGTTGCCGGTCATGCGTACATTGCCGCGGTGCGTAAGTTCCGGCCTAGTTTCGCTGGCGGAATTTTGTGCCACGAGTTTTGGAGCTGTCTCGGCAGCTGCGCGTTCGGCTTCTGCAGGAATTTCTATACGCTCGAAGATTAATCGCAGCTCACCGTTGTGATGGAATTTTTGTGCTGCCTTGGCTTGCACAACCTGGCCGAGGATTCGACTGTTTACCGGCAGAATTAATTGGTGCGCAGGCGAATAGAGCGGTTCCGTGAGAACAGCTTCAACATGAGTTCCGCGTGTCGCGGTAGCGGAACTGACTTCGCCGGTGAGGCGCGCCTTCAACATAGTGTTGGGAGGCAAAGCGCTTGCCAAAGCTGTGAAATCGTCGGAGGTGCGCTGGATTTCTCCAAACGAAAGAGCGTTGTCGAGATCGGCATTAAATCGCGTGCCGGGCTCGATGTACTGGTGGCGATAGGGCGATTGCGCCACAATGTAGCGCTTCAAGCGGTCCATTTTGCCCGGCGCGGTCACTTGCTCCCAAGATTGATGAATTTGATCTTCGGCTTCGTGAATTTTACCTTTCCCCGCCTCAGCGGCGCGTTGTGAAGCGGTCTTTTGTTTTTCCGCGGAGGTGCTCAGATGCACGACCTGTGCGGTGCCGGCCGTAACCGTGGTGGCCACGGGAAGTTGCCGGCCGTCGGGGAGCGTCACGGTATCAAACGCCACGCCATATTTGTGAAATGGGGAAAAGTCGCCGTTGGCGTACGACATAGTTCGTCGAACTGCCGTCACGCTGTCGATTTTTATGACGTGACCTGTAGCGACGCTGCCTGCGGGAATGACCGGCTGATCGAAAGCATAAACGGTGTCGACGACTTTCCCGTGAACGGCATCTCCGGGATGGGAAATACGAGTGCGCTGATCGAGGGCGATGCGCAGCGTGGTGCCTTCCGGAACACGCAGATCGATTTTCGCGGCGGGCTTTACAATGGCCTCGGCGCTGGCATCATTTTCATTCTTGGCCAACGCGGGAACGCACATGGAAGGGGGCGCATCGGGCGCCGGCGTTTCGAGGCAACCGCCATGTGGTTGCTCTTGAGCGGCCGTGCGAGATTCGCCGGAGTTGGTTTGTGCCGAAACCGCGGACGGCAGAAACAGCAAAAAGAAGGTGGAATACACCATAGGACATGGCCTGGGCATCGATGTTTCCTTAAAGCATCTTCGGGGGGAGAAAATGCAATTGCAATATCGTCTTTATTGAAATAACAACATAACCCGCTGCGAATACTTTGTCTACCGGTATGCACAGACGGGCATTGAAGCGATTGATGCGCTTTGTTATACGAAAGTTGCCGCTCGCCGGAGAAGTTTTTGTGGGCCTGAGAATGGGTGGCCCGTTATGTTGGCCCGCTAGCGTTCGGTTCAGATAGCAAAATTACTTTGTTGGCTTTTGCGCGGCGTCTTGCGATTTCTGGTGCGCGAACTGGGACGCCTCATGCGCTTTGAAAGAAAACTCCATGGCCTGCTTGGAGTGTTCGTGTCCGGTCAGGTGATCTTCTTTTCCATGATGCACTGCGGCGGCGCGATGAGCGTGCGCGGCCTGTTCGTGAAATTCAGCGGCGCGTTGATGCGAATCGTTTGGCATGATGGTCCTTTTTTGGCAAAGCGAAATGAGGTGACCGTTTTAGCATAGCCTAATTCATGTACTCATAAAATTTTAGGGTTCAGCGTGCCGAGCCGCTGTACTGTATTGAACGCGGTTCGACGTGCAGCCACGCGTGTATCGCGCGAACAATGTGTCGGGCTATTTTTAGCCGGTGACTTGCATCGGTTGATTGCATCGGGGACTTACAGATGGTTATTCTGGTGATGGGCATCGAAGGGACGGGCAAGACCACCGTAGGAAAACTCCTGGCCGAGCGCCTGCGCTGGGAGTTTGCTGATGCTGACGATTTTCATTCCGCTGCCAATAAAGAAAAAATGAGACAGGGGATCGCACTCACCGACGCGGATCGCTCGCCCTGGCTCGCGGCCATTCGTGCGCAGATCTGGCGCTGGATCGCGGCGAAGAAAAATGGAGTGATCACTTGCTCGGCGCTGAAACAAAGCTACCGCGATGAGTTGTTATCCCCTCCTGACGGCCAGGCTGGGGGCGCGGATGAAATCAAAACGGTGTACCTGCACGGCACGTACGCGCTCATTGCCGAGCGGCTGCACCAGCGTCAAGGGCACTTCGCCGGGGAAGCGCTGCTGGCCAGCCAGTTCGCCACTCTGGAAGAACCGCGTGCCGCGATTAGCATCGACGTCAATCAGACACCAGAGCAAATCGTCGATGAGGTCATGCGACGCCTGAATCTGGCTAACGCAACTCGTTGAATCCGTCCTAAGGGCGCGACAGACCCCCAAATTACTGCGCGCGACAAAGCAAGACCCAGGTTCTTACCTCAACGGCGAACCCCGTGGCGTCCTTCTATGACGTCATGTCGGCGCTTACGGGATATAAGGTGCTCGAATTTTTTTGTAGTTGTGGCAAAGTAAATTGTAATGCCCTCGACGGAGAACCCTGGGTCCGCTGGCCTCGCGGTATTCGGTTTCCGAAATTTTCGGCTATTCCAGGTTGCACGTTTCTGCATGGTTCTC
>DATHGV010000299.1:0-8509 GCA_035490135.1 Candidatus Methylomirabilota bacterium | reverse complement strand
AAAGCCGCAATCCGCACCAGAAATACTCGGTGTAATCCCGGAGCGCAAGATCGAGGAAATTTAATTTTAGTTGCGATCGCGGTGCGCTTAAACCTTCCGATCATCCCTGCAGTTCTTTTTTGCATCGCAACCTCTCTCGTTGTTCTGGCAAACATGATTTTCTATGCGATATTAGGCGAAGTGAATGGGAAACGGGCGCCACAAGAACAGATTGGGATTTTATTCGTGAATGTCACTTGACCATATCGATAGGACTTGCCAAGGGCGTGCATTGCATATTGATCACCATGGCTGGCCGCTCTTTGCAGCCATGCAACGGCCAGAGTGCGATTTTTCGCACACCCCTGCCCGCCATATAGAAAACGCCCACGTGGTACTCGGAGTTTGGTTCTCCCTCTTTGGCCGCCCTAAGGTAGCACTGAAAAGCACGACGACGATTTGCCCTTGTACCTAAACCGTAGTCGAATGCGGCACCCAACCAGCCGTAAGCACCTATGTGGTTCAGGGCAGCCGCTTGCTTTAACAGTTTAAATCCGCGCTGATAGCCCTTTAGGGTTCGGGGTACCGTTAAAGCAGCTTCTTGCTGTTGTGAAAACTTTCTCTGCTTCAGACCCTGCGTCTCTGCAAATTCTTCATAGCTCCCATCGAGTGGAATAAATTATCTTATCCCCTTAACCCTCATTTATGCGGCACTCCTTGACGCTAGTGGTCGGCCACCCACCTGGAACAAAGAAGGAACGTGGCGGAGAGAACGGTGATAAAACAGTGTTGTCCCTCCAGCCGCGCATGAATCAAACTAATCAAAAATAGAAAGAATAAGCCCGCCACGTCCTCGAAGGCCGTTCTCCTCGACAGGGCTTGCCTCGGTTTGAGCAGGGGTATAGGCTTCTTTTCCGGCCCTTTTGTCGGGCCGAAGGTCTGACGCGTGATCGATGAGTAGGCTCAACGACAGACGGCTAGCGTTCACCAGCGGGGCTAGCCGCCACAAGATTGAATTAATTAAACATATAAATATATAGGAGGTTGAAAAATGGCTACAGCAACGACTGTGATGGAACCGAATGTCAAGATTAGTGCTACCAAACTTCTAATCAATGGACAGTGGGTGAATAGTGTTTCGGGAAAAACCTTTCCGTCCATCAATCCTTCGACCGGCGAGGAGCTGGCGCGAATCGCGGAGGCGGATGCCGCAGATGTGGATAAAGCGGTGGCCGCGGCTCGCGCTGCTTTCGAAAAAGGGCCCTGGCGCAAGATGACCGCTTCGCAACGCGGCAACCTGATGTACAAGCTTGCGGACTTGATCGAGAAGAATCTGGATGAGCTCGCGCAGCTCGAAGCGTTGGATAACGGAAAGCCGTACAGCGTGGCGCGCGCGGCGGACTTGCCTTTGACGATCGCCTGCTACCGTTACTATGCAGGATGGGCGGACAAGCTGCAGGGCAAAACCATTCCGGTGAACGGGAACTATTTCACGTACACCAAGCATGAGCCGGTTGGCGTAGTGGCACAGATTATTCCCTGGAATTTTCCTCTGCTGATGCAGGCGTGGAAGCTGGGCCCGGCACTGTCCACCGGCTGCACGGTGGTGATGAAGCCCGCGGAGCAGACCCCTTTGTCGGCGTTGCGGGTCGGTGAATTGGCGCTGGAAGCAGGATTCCCGCCGGGAGTTTTGAATTTATTGCCTGGCTACGGCCCCACTGCTGGAGCTGCACTGGCGCGCCACATGGACGTGGATAAGGTGGCGTTCACCGGCTCCACAGAAGTGGGGCACCTGGTTATGAAAGCGGCGGCCGAATCGAATCTGAAGCGCGTCACGCTGGAGCTGGGCGGCAAGAGTCCCAACATCGTCTTCGCGGACGCAGACATGGATAAAGCCGTCGAAGGCTCGCATTTCGCGCTGTTCTTTAATCAAGGGCAATGCTGCTGCGCGGGTTCGCGTACTTTCGTGGAAGACAAAGTTTACGACGAGTTCGTGGAGCGTAGCGCGGCGCGTGCCAAGAAGCGGACGGTTGGCAATCCGTTCGACAAAAATACCGAGCAGGGCCCACAGGTAGACCAGGAACAATTCACAAAAGTGATGGGCTACATCGATTCCGGCAAGCAGCAAAAAGCCAAGCTGATGGCCGGTGGCAATCGCGTGGGCGACAAGGGATTTTTCATCGAGCCCACAGTGTTCTCCGATGTGAACGATGACATGAAGATCGCTCAGGAAGAAATTTTTGGGCCGGTCATGGCCATCCTTCGCTTCAAGGATATTGGCGAAGTAGTGGAGCGCGCGAACAAGTCGCTCTACGGACTGGCCGCCGCGGTTTGGACCAAGGACATCACCAAGGCTCACGCCATCGCCGACAACGTACGCGCCGGAACGGTGTGGGTGAACTGCTACGATGTGTTCGATGCTGCCGCGCCATTTGGCGGATTTAAGCAATCGGGCATCGGACGCGAACTGGGCGAATATGGACTCGCCAACTACACGGAAGTAAAAACGGTAACCATCAAGCTCTAACGGGGCAAACTCTGAGCGGGCAAGCTGCAAGCGAGTAAGCTCTGAACGGGCCTGCGCATCAACAAGCAGGCCCGTAATCATTCCAAAGGCTCTTCGCGGTTATGATAGCGACATGACTGGTGTGCTCAATGAGCGGTATCTGGCGGCGACTTTCCTTTTTTGTTTGGCTTCTATCTATGGCGCGGCAAATTCCCACGGCCAATCAGTGACAGACGGCTCGCAGGCAAACGTCAGCTCGGAGACAAATACGGCGCGCACCCGCGCGGAACATTTACGTCACGGCATCAATCTCAGCGAATGGTTTGCGCAGGTGTACGACCCCAGAGGCTATACCAAGGAACATTTTCAGGCTTGGAACACGGCGCAAGACATAGCGCTGATTAAAGCGCTGGGATTCGATCACGTGCGTCTGAGCATCAACCCGCAGCCGATGTTTCGGGCGCGGCAGGCGGATGAACTTCCCGCGGAATATCTCAGCCAACTGGACGCCGCGGTAAAGATGATTTTGGACGCGAACCTGGCGGTGATGATTGACATCCACCCGGATTCGGATTTCAAAGAAAAGCTGGCAAAGGAAGGCGATTTTACCGAGCAGTTTGCGGATTTCTGGCGCGGGCTGGCGCGTCATTATTCGAACCTCGATCCTAACCTGGTGTTTTTTGAAATTCTCAATGAGCCGGAAGCGAAGGACCCTTACCGCTGGTACGGCGTTGAATCACGTGTGGCGGTGGCGATACGCGAGGGCGCTCCCAATCACACTATTATCGCTACCGGCGCACGGTACTCGGACGATGACGATCTTTTGTCCATCGAGCCGCTGCATGATTCGAACGTAATCTACACCTTCCATTTCTACGATCCGCACGTGTTCACCCACCAGGGCGCGACATGGGGAGAAAATTATTGGCATTTTGTGAAGGCGCTTCCCTACCCGTCGAAGCCGGAAAATGTGCAGGCGTCCATTGCCGCTATTCCGGAGCCGGCAAAGCGATTGGCCGCGGCGCGCTATGGAATGGACCGCTGGAATGCCGCGCGCATAGATGAAGAATTCGACCAGGTGTCTGCGTGGGCCCGGCGCTGGAATGTTCCGGTAATCTGCAACGAGTTCGGGGTGTTCCGCAAAGAAGCGCGTGCAGAAGATCGCGCTGCCTGGATTTTGGACGTGCGCAAATCTCTGGAGAAACACGGAATTGGCTGGACGATGTGGGATTACAGCGGCGGATTTGGCGTGGTGACCAAGCCTAATGGTCAACCCATCGTTGACGAAGTCACGGTAAAAGCGCTGGGCCGCACCGTCCCGCACTACTGAAGTGCTGCTCCGTGCCTACGCGCCGGACGATTTTGAAGCACTCTACAAGCTTGATCAGAGCTGCTTTCCGCGCGGGATTGCATATTCGAAAGCCACGCTGCGTTATTTTTTGGCGCTTGCGTCCGCTGAGTGTTTGCTGGCCGGAGAAGACGAGGATGTCGCCGGGTTCATTTTAAGCGAAGTGGATGGGCTGCTCGCGCACATCATCACGCTGGACGTGGCCGAGGCTCATCGACGGAGCGGGGTTGGCTCGCTGTTGCTGAACGCCGCGGAAAATAATCTCTCCGCACAAGGTGTACGCACTGTGTTCCTGGAAACGGCGGTGGATAATCACGCCGCTGTAAACTTCTGGTCACGCCACGGTTACATCAAGAAAGGTATTTTGAAGCGCTACTATTTGAAGCGCATCGATGGTTATGAAATGAGGAAAACCCTTCTAGTCGCGGAAAAAAATTAACTTCATGGACGAGCATTAAATCCAACGAGTGTTAGGGACAAAATCGGGAGCTTCGTAGTTATGGGTCTAGGTGTTTCCACGTTACAAGACCCACCCTCCAAAAACCTGAGGGTGGGGCACCCTCCGTCTCTCGAATATAAAGATTTATTAATGTAGGCACGCTTCATTTATAGGTGCAGCGGTGAAAAACTGTGACAGTTCAAGGTCAGCCTTTTGTGTAAGCTAAGAGAACGTCGGAGGGGACTTGCACGATTATCTTATGTCGGTCGTGTTGGGAATTGTTGAAGGATTGACGGAGTTTTTGCCGGTCAGCTCCACGGCGCATCTGCGCATCGCCGAATATCTGCTGAACATCAGCCTGCAAAGCGGCTACTGGAAGATGTACACCATCGTGATTCAGATTGGGGCAATCGCCACCTTGCCGATTTATTTTCGCGAGCACATCCGGCAGTTGCTCTCTACATTTCCGCGCGGCGAACGCGGCGACCGCACGATATTCACTCACCCATTGAGCCTGGTGATGATCGCGTTCGTGATTACCGCGCTCCCTTCTTATCTACTGACCAAAGTTATCGGTAAAAATCTGGAAAGTTTGTACGTGATGGGCACCGCGCTGGTGGTTGGCGGGGTGGTGATGTGGCTGGTGGACTGGATGAACGCGAATTCAGAAACCGCGGGTGAAGCCGCCGGAGCGAACAGCCGTATCCATACGTGGCGAATGGATAACATGAGTCTGGGTCAAGCGATGTGGATCGGCACCTGCCAGATATTGTCGGGAGTTTTTCCCGGCACTTCGCGATCAATGTCCACGATCACGGCGGGGCAAATTGCGGGCATGTCTAGAGCCGCGGCCCTGGAATTTTCCTTTTTTCTCTCCATGCCCACGATGGCGATGGCCGTGGCTTATTCCCTGTTCAAGTCGATGCGGGGACAAGATGAAAATCCGATCGGCGTAGCGCAGATCGATGCGCATCAATGGATCGTGTTGTTGATCGGGCTGGCCGTGTCGTTTGTGGTGGCGTACGGAGCGGTAGCGTGGTTTATGGGATGGGTGCGCAAACGCGGATTCGCGCCATTCGCCGTATATCGAATAATCCTGGGTGTCGTGGTGTTGTATTACGCTACGCGAATGGTTGGATAAAAAACTGGGCACTGACGGGCCGCTGCCTTACGATCTTCGGTTCTGATTGATCTCCGTCGTATCGTTCGCGTCGACCGGCTCGACCGCGAATTCAACGAATTAGGAATTCGAGCGCGATCAAGCAGCTTCCATTTTACGCCCCCCACCAGCCTCTTTTCCAAAGAAACACCTGCCATAAAAGTGGTTGTCGTCGACCGGACCTTTGATATCATCGTGCAGTTCCTGTTCCCCCAGGCGGGAGCGCGATAGCGCCAACGCCCCGCCGCGTCACTCAGCCTTCCCCAAAATTGCTGAGGTGAAATACTTGCGTCTTCTGACTCCTACCGAAAATAAACGGCTCAATGAGCTGATCGGATTTTTGTGCGTGACCGTGGCAGTGTTGACGGCGCTGGCTTTGATTTCCTATTCCCCACGCGATGCGGCCTGGAATGTAAGCGCCAACGGCCCGGATTCCGTCAGCACCAACAACTGGATTGGGCCCGCGGGGGCCTACTTAGCCGACCTGCTATTCCAGGTGTTCGGCTTCGCGGCGTTTTTGCTGCCGATGGGGTTGGCGGTACTTGGCTGGCGCTGGCTGAAAAATCGCGCGATCAATTCACAAATTGCCACGCTGATAGGCTACGCGCTCTTGTTGCTGGCGCTGCCCTCACTGCTGACACTTTGGCATTTTCCGGATGTGCGCAGCACGGTGCCGCCGGGCGGAATGCTGGGTTCATTGGTTTCGGGCGGCTTGCGCACGGGCTTTAATCCGATTGGCGCAAATCTCGTGGCGGTTGCGCTGTTACTCACCGCGTTGTTCATGACGACGAGATTTTCTTTTTCGGGTGCGCACGCGTGGGCTAGTGGACCAAAAGGTCCGATCGGCGCGGTCGAAAAATTGGGAATTCTGCAAAAGGTCCAGGCACGTTGGCATGCCTGGCGCGGAACCCGTGAGCAGGACCGATTGCGCAAGCGGCTGGCGGAAACGCGGCTTTCGGGGCGAAAGCCAGTGTCTCCGCAAACGGTCGGTAACAATTCGGCATTGAATGAAAATTCCCGGACGATTGAACTGGAAGACGACAGTGACGTTTTCAAATCGCGGCAGGAAGAACGGGATGAAGAGCGTGCGGAGAAAGAAAGAGACCGCGGCCATAAGGCGCCGATCTTTGTAGTGGATCGCGAGCCGGAAAAGCCTGCGACGCGCAAAGCTGCTGGCGAACCAAAGATCGCTAAAGCAAATACCAATTACAAATTGCCATCTGTCTCATTGTTGCGCGAAGGCGAACGCAGCCAAAAGCTTGACGAAACAGAGTTGAAAGAGCGGGCGCGCGCGATTGAAGAAAAATGTCAGGAGTTCGACGTCCAGGGGCGCATAACACAGATCAATCCCGGCCCAGTGGTTACGACGTTCGAATTCAAGCCCGAAGCAGGCATCAAATACAGCCGCATCATTGGGTTGACTGAAGATTTGTGCCTCGCGCTGCAAGCCGAATCGATTTTGATTGAGCGCATCCCGGGCAAGTCCACCATCGGCATAGAAGTGCCGAACCTGACCCGCCAAACCATTGCGCTGCGCGAAATTATCGAAGCGCCGGAGTTCATCAATTCCGCGAGCAAGCTCACGCTGGCCATGGGAAGAGATTTACATGGAAGAATCCGCGTAACTGATCTGGCGGCCATGCCACATTTGCTGATCGCCGGCTCGACCGGCACGGGCAAGAGCGTTTTCATCAACTCGCTGATGATGTCCATTTTGTACAAGGCTAGCCCCGATGACGTAAAAATGGTGCTGGTCGATCCCAAGCGGCTGGAATTAAACCTGTACGAAAATATCCCGCACTTGATCGCGCCGGTGGTCACCGATCCGAAGATTGCTTCGAACGTTCTGCGCAACGCGACGCGCGAAATGGAAAACCGGCTGAAATTGTTGGCGCAGCGCGGCGTGCGCAACATCGACCAGTACAACCGCTCGTTTCAGAAGCAGCAATCGCTCTCGCTGTTCGACAACGTGGAAGAGAGCGAACACAAGCCGCTTCCCTACCTGGTGATTGTCATCGACGAGTTAGCCGACTTGATGATGGTGGACACCAACAACGTGGAAGAATCCATCACCCGGCTGGCGCAAATGGCGCGCGCGGTGGGTATCCATTTAATTCTGGCGACGCAGCGGCCGTCTGTGGACGTCATCACCGGACTCATTAAAGCGAACTTTCCTGCTCGCATATCTTTCCGGGTAGCCAGCAAAGTCGATTCCCGCACCATTCTGGACGCCAATGGCTCGGAATCGCTGCTGGGCAAAGGCGACATGCTTTATTTGCCCGCAGGTTCGGCGCGCTTGCATCGCATTCACGGACCGCTGGTCAGCGAAGATGAAATTGTCTCCGTGTGCGATTTTTGGCGGCAACAGGCGCAGGCTAAATACAACGAGCAGTTGTTGGAAGCGCCAAAAGATGAGAATGGCAAAGTCGAGGCAGGCGGCGAGTCGGAAACAGGCGAAGCAGCTGCCACGGACGATGTGGACGACGATCTTTATCAGGACGCCATCCGGGTGGTGTGCGACGCCGGGCGCGCATCCACGTCAACGCTGCAGCGCCGTCTGCGCATCGGCTACGGCCGCGCGGCGAGGCTGATCGACCTCATGGAAAAAGACGGCATCGTGGGCCCACCGGAAGGCACCAAACCGCGCGAAGTTTTAAAGAATCGCAACTGGATGCGCGAATTCGACGACTCCGCGCAAGAATAATTAACTGGCCGCAGAATAATTAATCTTGATGGATAATTTGACACGCACACTGCGCGTCTCTAGAATTTGTTCAGTGCCGGGGTAGCTCAGTGGTAGAGCGCCGCCCTGAAAAGGCGGGCGTAGCCAGTTCGATTCTGGCCTCCGGCACCAGTTTTGTTTTTCTTCGCCCAGCCCACTTGTATTCCTGCCGAGCGACTTGAATTTGTGCGTTGGTTCAAATCAGGCCTCTGCAATCAATTGTTCTTTCCTGTCAACAGGTTCCCAGTACCCTGCAACCATCCGAATTTGTAGGGATTCACCACCGTCGAACAGGTCGTTGAGCGGCCGGCGGATCTCGGTAAAGAATCTGACGGATCCCGGTGTCGGACGCCTTC
>DATHGV010000298.1:0-3511 GCA_035490135.1 Candidatus Methylomirabilota bacterium | reverse complement strand
GTCAGGCTCTTGGCGTCGAAGGGCGCGCGTACTTTTGTGTCGTTGTCGAAGTAGACGAAAACGTCGCGTTGGTTTTTTTGCGGGCCTTTTTCTTTGATGACGCGTTCGGCGTCTTCCGGCTCACTACCGCGGGCCCAGTGGTGGACGCGCGTCGCCCACTGATCCAAGGATGGCTCGTCGTAACCGCTGGCATACAAGACTTCGGAGCCGTGCAGGCGGCAATACATGAAATCGGAAGTGACGTCCATCAGGCGCGGCCATTCGACGGTGTCCGCGCAAACTAGCGCGACATCGTATTGGCGCAGAAGATTTATAAATTCCGGAGTCGCAAAGCTGGCATGGCGGATTTCCATGGCGTGGCGCAGGGGGCGCTTGGCGTCGGGCTTTAGCGCAGTGCGGCCGGACATCCATTTGTCGTGTTTGCGAGCTAAGGCGGATGCTTTCTCGGTGTCGTGAGGGAGCAATAGAAAAAAGTCCTCGAGCACTTCGGGCCTGAAGATGAAGTTCGGCGGCAATTGCCACAAGATCGGTCCCAGTTTCGCACCTAGATTGAAAATTCCCGAAGCCAGGAAATTTGCGACTGGAGTTTTGGCATCTTTCAGGCGCCTGATGTGGGTGATAAAGCGCGGAGCCTTCACGGAAAAAACAAAATCGTCAGGGGTTTCGGCGGCCCAGCGTTCGAAACTTGGAGGGCGCTGCAGGGAATAAAAGGTGCCATTGATTTCGATGGAGTTGAAGGTCTTCGAAGCGTATTCGAGTTCGAGCTTTTGTTTTAAGTCTTCGGGATAGAAAACACCGCGCCAGGGTTTGTAGGTCCACCCGGAGATGCCGATGCGCACTTTTCCTGGGTCAGGCATGGAGAGATAGTGTAATCGCTCATTGCAAAACGCGGGCAATCTTCTTGAGATCGGCGATGAAGCGGGCCATTTCTTCGTGGCGGGCGTTTTCATCGGGCGCGCGCAAGATCGAAGAGGGGTGCACGGTGGCGGCAACATAGGGCGCGAGAGTGGAGTCGATGAATTCACCGCGATGTTGGGTGACGCGAAAATCTTTGCCGAGCAGGGCTTGAGCCGCGGTGGCGCCAAGACAAACTATTACTTTGGGGCGGATGGCGGCGATTTCTGCATCGAGCCAGGGGCGGCAAGCGGCGATTTCGGCGGCGTTGGGTTTTTTGTGGATGCGGCGTTTGCCGCGGGGCTCCCACTTGAAATGTTTGACGGCGTTGGTGACGTAAACTTTTTTGCGATCGATTCCGGCTTCCACCAGGGCGTTATCGAGCAGTTTGCCTGCGGGACCGACAAAAGGTTTTCCTGCTTGATCTTCCTGGTCGCCGGGTTGCTCGCCGACGAGCATCAGCTTGCTGTGGACTGCACCCTCGCCGAAAACGGTTTGCGTGCCAAGTTTCCACAGATCGCAGTTTTTGCAGGATTCGGCGGCTTCGCGTAATTCGTCGAGCGAAGCTTTGGTGGGGATTAGGTCCAGTTGCTTGGTTAGAATGCGCTTGGCCATGTTGGCGCTTCCAGAGATCAAAAATAGGATGCGTCGGAGCGTGAGAGGGCGGCAGGCTGTAGACGCACGGAGATGAGCGAATTTCCGGAAATGCGACGTACCAGGACTTCGATCAGCCTCCACCTCCACCCTTCACAACTGCCTTTGAGCTGGTTATGGGAACTAAAGTCAGGATTTTGGTGTCTCAAACACAATGAGGCGAATGGCACTGCCACATTTGCGTCCACGCTAAGGGCTCCTAAATGTTCATTCCTGCTGCATATCAAGATGTAACCAGCATGTATGACGGGTGGTATTTTGTCGCGGAAATGTGGCAAACCGCCGGCCCGCAGGTGGAAGGCTCTGTGGCGTTACTGGTTTTCATGTTTTTTTGGGTCCTGATAACGGGTACAGAACGGGTGATGAGATATAAGTCGGCGGCTTGGCAATCACGCAGCTTTTTAAAACTTGTGCCAAGTTTGCTTGAACGGGAAGATTGGGATGGCGTACTGGCGTTGGCGGAGAAACGAAAGTGGAGTCACGTAGCTGCGGTTTTTGCTGGCGGACTGCGAGAATTTTGCGTGAGCCGCCGGGTTGTGTCGGTGCAGTGGTCGATAGAGACGGCAAAGCGAGGAGCCAGAATCTCAGCGAACCGTCTGCATGAGCAGTTGCGGGAGGGATTGAGCACGTTTGGAACAATCGCGGCGAGTGCACCGCTAGTAGGATTCTTTGGGACCTGCTTTGGAATTCTTGGCTCGTTTCGAGGCATTGGAATGAGCCGCGCAACGGCTTTGGGGATGACCGCCCTCTCAATGGCGCAAGCATTGGTGTGCTCCGCAATGGGAGTGCTCGTGGCGGTTCCGACGGTGTGGTGTTTTAATTGTCTGCGTGACCGGCTGTCTGAGTTGGACGCGGAGATGGATGTCACTTTCTTGGAGTTGGTGAAGTATTTGGAGCGACAGAGCCGGGCTGAAAAGGTGTAGGCCGCTTTTTGGTGAGCAGCGTCGTGGGCCTGCGAGCACCGTCTTCGAAACTATTAGTGCACGCGGCTCTTGAGGTCGAGACAACTCTGGACCGCGGCCTTTTCCGCTTTCGGGTCCCGTGTCTGCTTGGGAATTATAAACACTGGATGCTCCGCGCCTTTTACTATCTGCTAATTGGCCCCTGCGATGTAACGGTCCAGGACGGGCTGGTACAGCGAATTACCGCACTCAAAGACAATGTCATTCACCTTTTCCGAAAATGCAGGGTTGCGGATTAGCGAAAGGATGAAATCATCCAGGTCTTTCATGCCATGAGCAGCAGGTAATCCAACAACTTCGTACTTGTCGAAGGCGGCCAGGATAGCGGCTGTTGCAGGTTCGGGAGTCGCCGGTTTGTTCTGAAGAGTTTGGGCTTCGACTTTTGGTGCGATCAATAGGACAGCGAGCCACAACAACAAGCGGCACAAGCGTTTTGCCTGGACTGTCGGAATTTTCATCAATTAATCCCGCTATATAGTGAATAAACAAATTGGTACTGGGATTTATATTAAGACACAAAATGCTCGACTGGTGGGCGACGACGCAAGGCTGAATTGGGACTAGCGCTACTGCTGGCGGAGGGCGGTCATGGGGTCGATGCGGCTGGCGCGGCGGGCGGGGATAAAGCTGGCGAAGAGCGCGGCGAGGACGAGGACGGGGATAGTGATGGCGAACGTGGATACGTCGGCGGGGCGCATTCCCTCTACGAGGCGATTCAAGATGCGGCCCGCGGCGAGGGCCGCGAGTGTGCCGACTCCAACGCCGACGAAGATCATTGCGAGGCTTTCTCCGAGCACCATGCGGATTACATCGAGAGGTTTGGCCCCGAGGGTCATGCGCACGCCGATTTCGGGCACACGTTGGCCGGTCAAGTAAGCAAGCACGCCGTAAATGCCGCTGCACGCGAGGAGCAAAGCTAATCCAGCGAAAATGCCGAACAAGAGCAAGAGGAAGCGTCGGCGGGCTAGCGAGGCGCTGACGAGTTGCTCCATGGTGAGGAC
>DATHGV010000297.1:0-3359 GCA_035490135.1 Candidatus Methylomirabilota bacterium | reverse complement strand
GCTCCGTTTCCATCACCTGGAAGCTCGCGCAATCGGTCAGGCTCCAACTCTTATCCGCCGCTCGCTTGTAGCGCCGCAGCGCGGTCTCAAATTGTTCCGATGTCTGCGGAACAATGACTACATCCCAATTGCTGCTGAGTTTCTGGACCATGCCGCCAACAGCATGGCGCAACGGACCACCATCGCTAAAACTGTTAAGGACTTCCGCCAGCACCATTTCGCTGGTCAAGATCCTTACCGGGGAAATCTGCTGCGTTACGCTGACGGCCTTCGCATGAATCTGATCCCGCGGATTCACCAGGGCGATCCAATAGCTAGTGTCGGCGAAGACCCGCCTCATTGATCCGTCCGCTTGCTACCGTACAGATAATGGTCAACATTCTTTGACAGGTCGGCGGGAACGCGTTCCCATTCGTGTTCAGGTACTTCCCTCGTAACGGTCGAAACCATCTCAAGAATCGAGCCCGATTTCTTTTCCGAAGATTCCTCTCTCTCCTTTATTTCCATCTCCCCCTGGTCCTTGGCGTACCGAGTCTCAAATCCTAGTCTCCGCAATATCTCGACGGCCTGGTGCGAGTTTATCGGGTCATTCGGAGGAACACCCGCGGCCTCAAGAACAAGCGGGCGCGCCGGAAGCTCTCGTTCACCCACAATCACCGTCCATTTTGCCCCTTTTCTTGTCCAGCGGAAATGATTAGCGGCACGAACGATCTCCGCTCGTGTCAGTTCCTTTGGGTTGCCCATAAAACACCTCTATGTTCATCATATACAACTTATTATTCGTCGTCAACAACTAATTGACATGCCACCGGAGGACTACTTTTCCCTAGCCTCCTATATCCTCTCTCGGCGGGTGGATCACCGCAAACACGCTGCCGACTGAGGGTGCCCTACCTTTTCGGGTTGGTTCTTGAAGAAGGTAGGGCGGGTGGGCGAGCCGATTAGGGTTAGAGCAAACTCTTTTAAGTCCTTGAAGTATCTTTCCAACACAGCGCCAGATTTTTGATAAATTCATGTTCTGGAAGCGGGATGCGGGACGGGCGGTACCGAGGCAGTCTAAGTGTTAGTCCTTGATGATTCGCAAATCGTCCTTAAACACTCCCAATTCACTGTGGAATCGATGCTTGGTGTCATCGACCTCGAGCCGATTCTTGAGGGCCAGTTTTGCTTCCTCGGCGGCAGCGCGCAACTCCGGATGCTTATCGACGTCGCTTGAAACAAGGACGGCACTGGCCAGGCGCTGTAGGCAGTTCTCCAGCTCAGTGATCCGCTTCGCTACCTCGGGCGCGGACGTCTGTGCCTTGACGTAGGTATCGAGTGCGACTTCTCCTTCGATCTTCTCAACGTATTCGGTGATGGCGGTTTCGCCATCCTTTACTTCATGGACGGCCCGAGGAAGGATGCCTGCCAGTGGATCGCGATTCGGCATGAAACAGATTATAAACCGGAAATCCGTCAACTAGAAAGTCTAGCGGAGACGATGGCGAAGCGGGCGCTACCGCTCATCCGGGCGTACGATATTACTATGCAGCACACTAAGGGGCCGCGCAAAAATAATTTCACATTTTTGATGGGGTCAACGTGTAGTTCCAGCTTGGCAAAGTCTTGTGACCGGTGAGCATGAGCTTCGCCATCTCTGCGCGGGAGATCTTTTCACCCGTGTTGTAGTTTTTCCTCACCAGACGAGCGCGGACCCGTAATCCACAAGATGTTTTCGTTGTTTGAGCATATTTTAGGACGGTCTCGTAGTTCACCAAGGGCTGGCCGGCCCAGTTGTTGCTGATATGGGAAAACAGGTGATGTTCAATCGGATTCCATTTGGAGGCACCAGGGGGATAGTGACAGACGGTCACGGTCAGTCGGTGAGGATTGCAGAGTTGGTGCTGCAAATGGTATTTCCATGCACGCGCCCGGACGCTGTTGCCCCCGCCACAGTCGGCTAGAATCAACAATTCGGCCTTTTGCGGGTACCAGGCCTTGCCGCATTCTTTCCACCACCGCGCAACGGAATCCACCGCAAACGCTGGCGTTTCGTGGCTGGTCCCGACCACCACAAAACCACGATTCGCCTGAGTATCGTAAATACCGTAGGGAATCGCCATTCCCTCGGCATCGCTGCGGAAATCATGATCTTTCACCAGCGGTGGCTTTTTCTCCCAGGACACGCCCGGATTTTTGAAGTTCCCGACCAATTCCTTTTTCTTCGTGTCGATGCTGACGATGGGGCTCTCCCGGGAGGCGAATTCGTCCCGTTTTTCGCTGATATATTTGAACTGCCGATTGCGCACTCGTCGCGGTGGCGGGTTCTTGTTTCCCGATTCCAGCGCCTTTTGATTTACCCGCAACGAAAATCCCATCTTTCTCAACAAGCGCCCCACAGTTTTGGCGCTGATGCGAATGCCCAGGCGTCGTAGTACTTCAGCGATCTTTTGGGTCGTCTTGCGGGTCCATTGCAACCCCTGCATGGGGTCTCCCGCCTTGTCATGCTTGAGCAGGTCCGCGATACACGCAATCACTTGCGGCGTTTTTTTTCCGCCGGCTTGCGCCCGCCGCCTTTTTTGCGAACGCTCTGCCGTTGCACCTGCTCTCCAAATAGTTCCCGGCGTCCCCGAGCCACGGTATGTACGTCGAGTCGGAAAAACTCGGCGATCGTGCGGTCTCCTCCATGGCCGAATTTATGTGCCTCCAACCCCGCATACAGCCGGCGCTGTTGCTCGTCGAGCATACTGAAGAACAGAATGATCGCGGCCTTCAGTTCTGGCGACAACTCCGCCTGCATCGTTGAATCGCCCAATTCCAGCACTGCTCTCCGGCCCTCACGCTGTAAGCGTTGCTCCCGGCCGATACCAGGATCGCGCGAGAAGTACACGTATCGGCCACCCAGGTCGTCGCGGTCAATCCGTTTTCGACGATACAGCTGCAACAGCGGTTCTCTGACTTCGACATTCAGCCGATCCTGCAACTCCCCGGCAGTGAACCCGGCTTCGGCTTGTTCCACAAACCGCTGGGCAGTGGCAAGCAGGTTTTTGTCGCGCGAAAACCACACCCCGTCATATGACCACAGCCCCCCTTCGTCAAACCGCGGAATGTCCGCGAGCGTGTAGTACTTCCCTCGATGCGAGTAGCTTGTGAGATAGCCCAAGGCCTTGAGCTTTCGAAACACCGTCATGGTGGCCGAACTACCCAGCGCCCCCTTCAATTCACGGAGCGTGGCGATCTTCTTCCTTTGCAAGAGTGCTCGGAGAACATCCTGGTCGAATGGCATGTGGTATAGTTCCTCTTATTTGAGGCTTACTAAGACGAATTATACCATATTGCGGATAGCAAACACTGTTCGAATCGCTCACCAATTGGGGCTT
>DATHGV010000296.1:0-27212 GCA_035490135.1 Candidatus Methylomirabilota bacterium | reverse complement strand
AACGAGAGAGGTTGCGATGCAAAAAAGAACTGCAGGGATGATCGGAAGGTTTAAGCGCACCGCGATCGCAACTAAAATTAAATTTCCTCGATCTTGCGCTCCGGGATTACACCGAGTATTTCTGGTGCGGATTGCGGCTTTGATGGAACGTTAAGATAGCCAACTTGCGACGCGGCGGAATTTAAATCCCCGCCTGCGAGCTCGACATTCGCGGATCGTCGTTGATGAATAGGCTTGCTCAGCCACGACGTGATCGGCGTGCCTGCTAATCCCCGAAATGGCCGCAGCCCTGCAATCACTCTGCGACGCACGCCACGTACGCGGTAACCTGCGGAGTGGAGCGCAGCGGTCGAAGATTGATATACCAGGCTTTTAACATCGGCTTCCGCTGTAGACGTTCCCGACGGGGATTGCCACAGCCATCCGTAAAACCGAGAAATGCAATCCTCACAACGGAACGGGCGCACCAGCAGAATTGGAAGAAAAATCCTCTCCCCCAGACTGCGTTTCGATCTTCTTAATCGAGAACTGCCACAATTCGAGCAGGTCATTCCCCAGCCCACAGTGCGCGCAAAAAAAATATCAGAAATGTTAAGAACACACAATACTACGGTTCATTTAGCCTGCACATGGTACCAGGACAAATCTCTTATTTTCAGTGGTTTATAGCACCAATAGACCAGGCCCACTACTTACGATTTACCGCACAGACGATACCGTGTCCACGTTGTGCGAAGCGCGCTCGCGTGTTTCCGTAAGCCTGAACTCAAACGCCAAAACTTGCGTTTTCCCGCGGCCGCGCACCATAGTTCTGATACGCTGCGCGCATGCCGCAAAAAACATCGGCCACCCTCGAGCCAAGACTCCCATCGCAGTGCCATAAAACCCAGCCTTAAATGCCGACTTGATCCAGAAAAATACCGGCGCACCAAGCACCGCATATCGCTGTCGTCGCAAATTCGGACCGCCCGGGTACACTCCCGATTTTTCGCGCTCTATCACGTTATAAAGCCCCTCGACCATCGCAGGCACTCGATGCCGCACATTGCTCGCATGAATTCGATAGCACTTCGTGGTCGGAGACAAAATCTGGACGGTGGGCCCCGAGCTTCCGAGTTTCATCAACATATCGATATCTTCAAACGGAAAAAACTGGTCGGTCCAGCCTTGTACCTCTTGAAAAGTCTGGCGAGCAACCACGATTGCGCTGCCGCCAGCCTGATATCGTCTGTGTCTTTTCACCAACAATTCATACTCAACAAATTCGATCTGGCGCGGAGCGCTCTCCTGCTTTAAATGTTGTACGGAACTGTTGATGTCGAACCACTGTAGGGCGCTCAAAATAATTTGTGGCTTCTTGATGCTGACAATGCGGTCGTACACATCCAGCGCCCACGGCAGTAGCACATCGTCGCCATCCAGAAATACAAAATATTCACCAGTGGCCATGGCCGCGCCCAGGTTTCGTGAAGTGGTGCAGCCTTGGTTAGTCTGAAATGCCGCGAAATGAATTTTGTCGCCGTACTCTTTGAGGATTTGTGGCGAAGCGTCGCTGGAAGCGTCATCAACCACCACAATTTCTTTTCCGGGGTAGCCTTGCTCCAACGCGGAATTCACAGCGTCCCGGATATACCCGCTCTGGTTATGGCAGGTGATGATTATGCTGAAGCGCGGCACATCCAGGAGGCTTGCTTTCACCATGCGGGCAGAATAGCACCCGGCCAACACGCGCAAGCCAGATCGCTTGATGGTGTTGCTTTTTTTGCAAACCCAGCGCGTTCCGAGGATGCCAAAAGTTCCTTGCTCGACAATTGACTGAGAAAATATCGGCTTCCGACTCTTATGAATGCTCGCTAGCCGCTTGCCCTGCCGTCGCCGGAAAACAGCCGGACGTCCTACAATATAAGCCACGCTGGCGCTAGCAAGCATGAGTAACGCAGCCAGGTAATATGGCGCACCCGGTAAATGCATGCTTACATGCAGAGAAATTGCCATTGCAAAAACCTGTGTAAACAGCAACGGGCCAATCATCCCGGTAATCGCTCGCAAACTATTGACGGCGCCTTGCAGCTTCCCCTGAGAAGTGGGATCCACTCGCTGGGACATGAGCGATTGCATGGCGGGCCCGGCTATGCCCCACAAAGCGATTAAAGGAATCGCCGCGAAGGCCATCCATCCCCGCGAAGCCAGCGCAAATGCTATGAAAGCCAGAAAGCCAAATGTCAGCCCGGACAGCAAGCTATACCGCTCTCCGAAGCGCTTCACGAATGGACCGACCAGCAGGCCAGACGCTAAGCTTACGGATAAACCCACGGTCGCGAGCGAAAGTCCGATGGTGCGTTCGCTCCATCCGTAGCGGTAATCGGCGTACAGCACAAAAATCGAAGGCAGCACCTGGTGCGCCAAGTAATAAAGAAACGTAACGATAGCCAGGCCGCCAAGTTCCGGATGGGACCGCAAAAGCTTTAAGGACCCGAGGGGATTGGCCATGTGCCACGCTTTTTTCGCGCGGCGCTCCGGCGGCAGCGATTCCGGCAAAATGAAAAATCCGTAAATTGCGTTCGCCAGGCTTAGCCCGGCGGCGATCCAGAACGGACGCCGCAAATGCACGTTACCCAGTAATCCGCCTACCGCGGGACCGATAATGAATCCAAGCCCAAAGGCCGCGCTGATCAGTCCGAATTGTTTGGCGCGGCGCCCCGGTGGAGTTACGTCCGTCACATACGCAAACGCCGTCGAAATATTGGAAGTGGTGATTCCGGAAATTACCCTGCCCACAAACAGCCATCCCAATGTCGGCGCCAGTGCCATCAAAATGTAATCGAAGCCCAACCCCGCGCAGGAAATCAGGATGATCGGTCGCCGTCCAAAGCGATCCGACCATGCCCCCAAAACAGGAGAAAAAATAAACTGCATGGTGGCCCATGCGAATCCAAAGTATCCGGTGATGCTCGCGGCACTCGCAATGTTGCCGCCTTTGAATTGAATGATCAGGTTAGGCAGAACTGGGGCAATTATGCCGAGCGCCAGAAAATCCAGCAGAATCGTTATAAAGACAAAAATAAAAGCGGCTTGGCCAAAACGCCCCGCCGGAACCTGTGACTCCGGACCGGCCGCGACCCCGTTAGCGAGCCCGCCAGACACACTTTCCTGGGTGGATGGAATCGAATCAGCCATTACAAAAAATGCTGCGCTAGACTTCCAGAATCACCGGCAAAATGAGCGGGCGCTTGGACGTGTGTTTATTAATGTAACGCTTCAGGTCCACGCGAATTTTTTCCTTGATGACGCTCCAGTCGGAGTTTTCTTCCGCGTTGGATTGCTCCACGGTATTAATGATCACCGCGCGCGCGCCGGCAATTAATTCCTGGCCGTTGTCGCTCATCAACCCGCGAGTCACGATCTCCGGATGCGATTCCATTTTTCCGGTGTGTTTGTCAATGGCAATGATCGAGACCACCACGCCATCCTCGGAAAGATGCTTACGGTCCCGTATCACCACCTCTTCGATTTCTTCCAGTGAACCGGAATCCACGCACACTCGTCCGGCTGTCACGGGATCGCGGCGGTGTGCACCGTCTTCGGTGAATTCGATGGTCTTGCCATCTTCGAGCAGTAAAATCTCGCCGGAAACACACCCAATCTGGTGCGCCAATGCCGCGTGCCTGAAAAGATGACGGTATTCGCCGTGTACTGGAATGAAATATTTCGGCTTTACCAGTTGCAGCAAAAGCTTTTGCTCTTCCTGGCTGGCGTGACCGGAAACGTGAATCGTGCCTGCGGAGTTGTCGTAGTAAACCAGCGCGCGCCTGCGGAACATGTGATCCAGCATGCGAAAAATTGCTTTTTCGTTGCCCGGAATAATGCGCGCTGAAAGTATGACCGAATCGTTTTCGTCCACCGAAACGAAGCGGTGATTGTCCACCGCAATGCGCGACAGGGAAGACATCGGCTCGGCCTGGCTGCCGCTGGCCAGAATCACAATCTTCTTGGGATCGAAGCCGCGAATATCCTGTGGCCGCACTACCATGCCGTCCGGAATTCTCAAGCACTCCAGCGAGTGCGCGATTTCTACGTTGTCGACCATGCTGCGCCCCACGAACGCGATTTTGCGTCCGACGCGCGAAGCTATATCGATCACTTGCTGGATGCGATGAATAGAGGACGCGAAGCACGACAAAATCACGCGCCGCGGCGCTGAGCGGCAAAGTTCTTCGATGCGCGGCACGATGGCGCGCTCCGACGGCGTAAAGCCCGGGCGCTCCACGTTGGTGGAATCGCTAAAGAGCGCCAGCACCCCTTCGTTCCCATAGCGCGCAAATGCATGAAGATCAAAGGGCACGCCGCCCACAGGAGTCTGATCAATCTTGAAGTCGCCGGTATGGATGATCACTCCGACCGGTGTGCGTATCGCGAGGGCTACGCAATCGATCGTGCTGTGCGTTACGGAAATAAATTCGACTTCGTATGGCCCGATTTCCACCCTTCGTCCGGGCAATACTTCGCGAAGCGTCGTGGATTGCAGCAACCCCGCTTCTTCGAGTCGTTTTTTTACCAGCGCCAACGTAAACCGCGTGCCGTACACTGGCACGTTCAGGTCGCGCAGAATGTACGGCAGCGCGCCGATGTGGTCCTCGTGGCCATGCGTCAGCACAATCGCGCGAACGTGCGCGCGGTTCTGCTTTAAATACGTAATGTCCGGGATGACCAGGTCCACGCCCAGCAGTTCCGACTCCGGAAACATCATGCCCGCGTCGATGACGATAATGTCCTCGCCAAACCGCAGAGCCATCATGTTCATTCCGAATTCGCCTAGACCGCCGAGGGGAATTACCGTGAGGGATTGCGAACTTTTGTTCAATGAAACGTTACTCAAGTCATCTCCAAAACGCGTTGCTGAATCGTATCATAGAGCGGTCGAGAGAAATGGCAGTGGCCCCGCATAAAACGCTGGATGGACGCGAATCAGAACAGATACAGCGACCCGCTTAGGTACTCTTTGTAGTACCAAGCACGTTATTACCGACGCGCGAAATCAGCCTTTACGGTCGATTACCTGCGATCAGATGCACGATCGACACAAGAATCACCGCGCCCAACGTGGCCGCAGCCAGTGAATAAATAAATCCACCGCCCAGAATTCCAAGGCGCACGAATATCCATCCGCCGAGAAGCGATCCCACCAATCCCAGCACGATGTCGGTGATACAGCCATATCCTTCGCCGCGTGAAATCTTTCCCGCCAGCCACCCGGCGATCAATCCAATCACAATCCAGCCCAGTATGCTGCGCTGTTCGACTACCACCACCCGCGTTTCAAAAAATGTTGCCAACATTGTCGTAATCATGGTGCCTCCACAAAGCCCGTCTCTATCGTCCTAATAATGGCGGTTAGTCTATCAAAGTCAGGCGCTGCCTTATAATATTCCGGCGACTTTCCGGCTTAATACCGCGTGTTGTTCGAATCGCATCCGAATGCGCAAGACGCCGGCTTTATCGACGCCGGTTTGGTTAATCGCATTTCACTCACCGAGGTCGCAAACCTCCCGCAGGCTGCTGCTGCGTTATGCAATGGATCGTACCGAGCCCCAGCACTAGATCGCGGCAAGCAATTCCCACAACTTTTCTGTCAGGGAAAAGTTCGGCCAGCTTATTCAGCGCTACGCGATCGTTTTCGTCATAAAACGTCGGGACCAGCACTAGCTCGTTGGCGATGTAAAAATTTGCGTAGCTCGCCGGAAGGCGCTGGCCATCGAAATAAACAGCTTTAGGCATAGGTAGCGTTTCGACCCGCAGCGCAGTCCCATCCTGATCCGTCATTTTTTTTAACCGAGCGAGATTTTCCTGCAAAGGCGCGTAATTCTCGTCGGCCTTATCGTCTTCCACGACGGTTACCACTGTCGTCGGGTTTACGAAACGAGTCAGGTCATCCACGTGCCCGTGAGTATCATCGCCGGCAATTCCACGATTCAACCAAAGCACCTGGCTAACTCCGAGATATTTGTGAAATATTTCCGCGTAATCCTCACGCGTGAATCCGGGGTTGCGTTCCTGCGTCTTGCTGAGCAAGCATTCTTCCGAAGTCAGCAGCGTTCCGCGGCCGTTCACGTCAATGCTCCCGCCTTCCAATACCACTCGCCGGCCCTTGTGAATCGGTTGCCACAACCGATGTTTCAGCTGACGGTTCGCCTTTTCAACGACCAGCGCATCTTCTTTATGATTCCGGTATTTCGCCCACCCGTTAAACGAAAAATGATTGTAGGCCACGTCACCATCATCATTTCGAACGCAGATCGGGCCGGAATCTCGCATCCAGCCGCGATCGGTGGGCACCCGAAAAAAAGCTACAGCGCCAAGGTTCGCCCCGGACTTCTTCAGAATGGACCGCACACGCACTTCAGCTGCGCGATTTTCAACCAGCAGAAAAACACGTTCCACTTCTGACTGCAAGCGCACAATCTCCGCAAACGCCCAGGGAATTGTCGCGAATTTCCCCGGCCAGTCCGTCACCTCATGCGGCCAGCCAAGCCACGTGGCCTCGTGCGGCTCCCACTCCGCAGGCATGCGATAACCAAGATCGGACGGAGTTGAATTTTTAGAGATCGCGCGCGGCCGCGACATTATTCCGCGAGCCAACGATTGAGGATCGGCTGGTAGGCGTCAATGCGCCGGTCACGTAGAAATGGCCAGTTCCGCCGCGTATCTTCACTCATGGCCGGATCGCACTCGACCACCAGTATTTCTTCGCGATTATTGGACGCTTGCGAAATTACTTTGCCAAAAGGATCGGCCACAAAAGAATTTCCCCAAAATTCCAGTCCCGCATCGCCCTTCACAAGCCCGCCTTCAAATCCCACGCGGTTCACTACCGCGGCGTAGACGCCATTCGCAATCGCGTGGCTGCGTTGAATGGTTTTCCAGGCGTCCAGCTGCGACGATCCGAACTGCTCCTTTTCGTGCGGGTGCCAGCCAATGCTGGTGGGATAGAAAATAACCTGCGCGCCGCTCAGGGCCGTCAGCCTCGAACCTTCCGGATACCACTGATCCCAACAAATCTGCACCCCGATCCGCGCGTATCTAGTGTCGAAATTGGGAAAACCCAAATCGCCCGGCGTGAAATAAAATTTCTCATAATACAGGGGATCGTCCGGAATGTGCATTTTGCGGTATTTACCAAGAAACGTTCCGTCCGCATCCAGCACCGCGCAGGTATTGTGATAAATCCCAGCGGCGCGCCGTTCGAAAAGCGAAATCACCAGCGCCACGTTGCACTCTTTTGCGATCTTCGCCAATTGCTCGGTCGTGGCTCCCGGCACCGCTTCCGCGAGATTAAATAACTCCGCATCTTCGGTGCGGCAAAAGTACTCACTGCGAAATAATTCGTGCAGCGAAATGATTTGCGCGCCGCGCGCCGCTGCTTCGCGTATTTTCTCGACAGCATGCGTGAGATTGTCCTCCGCATTCGTCGTGCATTTCATTTGTATCAATCCGATGGTAAATTTATCCGCCATGAAACAATTTTAACATGTCCATTCGAACTCGCTGACGTGCAGTTTTGTTCTTCCTTTCTCGGCGAGTTTGTACTATCAATCTGTGCACAGTTCAACACGAATGATGCCGCGCAAAATGTGTGCGCACTTCGCAGCGATTGTCGTAGCATTTGATATCCAGGAGATCCAATGGCAAAGCAGTCCAAGAAATCAGTAACCGGCCGCGTGCTTCATGACCCCGTCAGCGATAAGTTGCGGCCGATTTTCCCGTTGGATCTTTCCAAATGCCGCACCATCGATGAACTGGTGCGCGCCATGGGCGACACTGCCTTCACCGGGCGCCAGATTGGCGACGCCGCTGACGTTTTGGAAGCAATGGCGCGAGATAAAGACTGCTTTGTGGCCATGACTCTCTCCGGCGCTCTCACCGTCGGCAAAATGGGATTGATTTTTTGTGATCTGATCGAATCTGGCATCGTGAAGGCCGTCATTTCCACCGGCGCATTGATGGCCCACGGCCTCGTCGAGGCTACCGGACGCTCCCATTTCCGCTACGACGACAAGAAAATGGACGACAACGAGCTTTTTCAAGCCGGCTACAACCGCGTCTACGATTCGCTCGAGCCCGAATCAAATCTTGATCACGTCGAAAAAGTGATGGAGCGAGTGCTGAACAATTGGGATGCCGAAGAAACGGTTTGCAGTTGGAAAGTGCATCGCCGCATCGGCGAATATTTGCATAAGACCATGCCGGGGCGGGGAATTCTGAAGTCTGCGTTCGAGAAAAATGTACCCGTTTTTGTCCCCGCCTTTACGGATTCCGAACTGGGCATCGATTTTGCGCTCCACAAAATACTTCGGCTGCGAGACAAGCGGCCAGTGCTGCGCTTCGATCCTTTCGAAGATTTTGAGAAATTTGCCAACACCATGCTCGCGACCAAACGCATGGGCATTTTTACCGTGGGCGGCGGAGTGCCGCGAAATTGGGCGCAGCAATTCGGTGTGTACGCGGAACTTCTGGCGCGCCGCGGCTACAAAGAAATTCCGCTCAAACGCTACAACTACGGCGTCCGCATTTGTCCGGAACCTGTTCACTGGGGTGGTCTCAGCGGCAGCACCTACACTGAAGCAGTTTCTTGGGGAAAATTTGTTCCGCGCGAGGAAGGCGGCCAGTTGGCGGAAGTTTTTGATGACGCCACCGTGGCTTTGCCACTTATTGTGGGGGCAGTGCTCGATCGCGTAGGCTACTTCAAACGGAAATAGCTGAAAACTGCGGCGGACAGAGATAAATCCAGCAAGCGAAACCCAACAGAAGATGTTGTGGAGGATCGCGACCAGTTTTTCAGACCCGCTATCGTCTAGTCGTCTTCGCCAATTAAAATCGCCGCGCCCAGCACCGTAGTCCACAATCCGCGCTTGTCGCCTACCGCCGACTGCGTGACGTTCATTGTCCGCACGATTTTATTTGAAATTCGATAAACTTCTTTTTTCTCATCGAAAGACAAGTCCGGATCAAATTCCACGTTTAGCGTAGTCGCCAGCATTTCCGCCGCGAGCTCTTCTGCATATTCCCCGGCGACTTCTTCGGTTTCGCCGAAGGAATGATGCTCCGACAAATATCCATACATCGATTTATCGCTCGGCAATGCCAAACCGATGCTCGCCGCGATCAATCGATGCGCTTCCTTGGTGGAATTCTCGCTGATGACCGTGAAAGCCACTTGTCCCGGCCTGATGTGTTTCAATCCTTCGCTGCGCGAGATTAATTTGCAGTTGGGAGGGAAGATCGAGGAAACCCGCACGATGTTGCATGCCGCAATTCCTGCGTTTCGCAAGGCCAGCTCAAAACTGGAAAGCCTTTCGCGATGTTTACCGACGCCTTTAGTGAGGAAAATCTTTTTAGCGACAAACGCCATGGACCGGGTGGCCGTGCCTCCGTGAGTTAGTTAACAGAAAAAATTTTCCGCTGTGGAAAAGTAACAAGAAGGTATTGCAGTGTCAACGCAATTCCAGATGTCGCAGCGTATTTGGAGCGAATAAAAACATAATTTAACCGCGTGCTACTCAGTTGTTCCCGCAACGTGGCGCAAAAGTTTCCCCAGCGGTTTGCAAAGCGCCAAAATCTGCCCCAAATCAGTAGGAGTAAAATCCGGACCTGCTGCCGCCAGACTGGTGCCCTTGCGGCTGACCTGAATAATCCCGACGACTCTTCCATCCGACAAAATCGGTGCGCTGATAATTTTCTGAATGGCCTCAGCGCTCGCGTTTCCGACTTTTATGCCTTCAAAAACACTGGCGTGGCGCACCGCCGCGAATTTATTGTTGATTTCCGGCCGGCTTTCTCTGGCCGTGCGAGCCGCCAACGCGGAATTGCTCGATAACGGGATATATCCGACTTGATGCAGAGCTTCCGGCGCCAAAAAATAAAGATGCTTCCACCGCGTTGATAATCCCATTATGGCTACTTCATCCGATTTCACGCCCAACGATTTCGCGATGCGATCAGCCACGGATTGAAGGGAAAGTTTCTTACCGGCTTCTTGATCAGCGCCCAGGGCGCTTGCCAGGCGTTCCAACTCGGTAACCAAACTGAAACTTGGATTCATGGAAGTGTGATCAAGACCGCGTGTTGGAATACAACACAGCTAGTTCTTCCGTCGACAAAAATTGTACTAGTCAAATTGTACTAGCGCGTTACGCTACAAAACTAAAATAAATCCCCGACACTTTCGCATTACATACGGTATTGCTTTTGGGCGCTAAACTTGCAACGCTTTCCTCAACTCCCTATACTGAATTTGCCGCGATTCTTGAGCGTCCTTGCGCTCTTGATTTTGCGCAAGGGACTTTCGCGGCGGAGAGGGCATGTCCGCGACCGCCACCCAGGCCAATTCAAGTTATCTTCTTCGCAGGCTTCATTCTTTAACCGGTATTATTCCTGTTGGCGCATTTCTTGCCGAGCATTTCTGGTCCAACAGCGCGGCCTTGGTTAGCGCGCAAAAATATAATCAAACTTCCGAGGATTTGCAGACCATTCCGTATCGACTTTTCGTGGAATGGTTATTTATTTTTCTGCCGATTCTGTATCACGGGGGTTACGGCGTGTACATTTGGCTGCGCGGACAGTCGAACGTCTCGCAATATCCGTGGGTGCGCAACTGGCTCTACACCTTGCAGCGTTGGACCGGCCTGGTAGCCTTGGTTTATATCGGCTGGCACCTTTACACCGAGCGCTGGATCACCCACGGGCGTTCCACCTACGCAACGGTCGCAAATGATTTGGCAAATCCCTGGTATCTCGCATTTTTCGTGGTAGGAGTGCTGGCCTCTTCCTTTCATCTGGGCGTGGGCATCTGGAATTTTCTTTGCAAGTGGGGACTTGCGGCCACTGCTCGCGCGCAACGCGCTGCCGGACAACTCGGAGTTTTCATCGGAGTAATTTTCAGCGTCGTGGGAGTTTTAATAATTCTCAGTTTTCGCCTGGACTGGCACCCATTCGCTTCGTACTTACCGAAATGAAATTGCCTTAGCCAAATGAGACAGCCCAAAATTATCGTGGTTGGCGGCGGCCTCGCCGGATTGATGGCCACCATTCGTGTCGCCGAAGCGGGCGTGCCTGTCGATTTGTTTTCTATTGTGCCGGTAAAGCGTTCGCACTCCGTTTGCGCGCAGGGCGGCATCAACGCCGCTAAAAATCAAAAGGGTGAAGGCGACAGCACCGCCAAGCACTTCGACGACACCATCTATGGCGGCGATTTTCTGGCCAATCAGCCGCTGGTAAAGCGCATGTGCGAAGCCGCTCCCGGAATTATCGATCTTCTTGATCGCATGGGCGTGATGTTTAATCGCACGCCCGAAGGCCTGCTCGACTATCGCCGTTTCGGCGGCACTTTATACCACCGCACCGCTTTCGCCGGCGCCACCACCGGGCAACAATTGCTCTATGCCCTCGATGAACAAGTCCGAAGGCACGAATCCGAGGGCAAAGTTAAAAAATACGAAGGCGCGATCTTCCTTTCCGCCGTGATTGATGAATCCGGCGTGTGCCGCGGCATCTGCGCCATGGATTTACGTTCCATGGAAGTCACTACGCACGCCGCCGACGCGGTGATTTTTGCTACTGGCGGAATTGGTGCGATCTTTGGACGCTCCACAAATTCCGTCGTCTGCACCGGCTCCGCGCAATCCGCTCTATTTCAGCAAGGTGTTGATTATGCGAACGGCGAGTTCATTCAAGTTCATCCCACCGCTATTCCCGGCGAAGACAAGCTGCGGCTAATGAGTGAATCGGCGCGAGGCGAAGGCGGCCGCGTGTGGGTCCCCAAAAATCCCGCCGAACAACGCGCGCCGCGAACCATCCCCGAAGGCGAGCGTTTTTATTTTCTCGAAGAGTGGTATCCGAAATACGGCAATCTCGTTCCTCGCGATATCGCCACTCGAGCCATTCATCGCATCGTGTACCAGGAGCGCCTAGGCCTGCAAGGCAAAGCTGCCGTGTATCTCGATGTCACGCACATTCCGCGCGAAACGCTGGACCGCAAGCTCGAAGGCATCCTCGAAATCTACGAAAAGTTTTTGGGCGTCGATCCTCGCGTGGAACCTATGCAGGTTTTTCCCGCCATGCACTACACCATGGGCGGCATCTGGGTAAACGGGCAGGACCAGGCCACCAGCGTGCCCGGTATCTACGCGGCTGGCGAATGCGAATACCAATATCACGGTGCGAATCGCCTGGGTGCCAATTCTCTGGTCTCTTGCATTTTCGGCGGCGGCCTCGCCGGAACCGCAGCAGTGAAATACGCTGCAAATCTGCAAACCGGAACGGAAGCCGTATCCTCCGCGGTTTGTGAAATAGAAAAAAAACGCCAGGAAGAAAAAAATCAGGCGCTCATCTCCAACCAGGGCTCTGAAAATCCCATCACCATATGGCGCGAGCTCGGCGAAATCATGACCGAGCATGTCACCGTGACGCGCATCAACAGAAATCTGGAATTGGCGGACTCCAAAATTCGCGACTTGCAGACTCGCTATCACAAAATCAATCTCAGCGACCGCACAAAATGGTCCAATCAGACTCTCAATTTTGCGCGTGAGCTGGAAAACATGCTGATCCTCGCTCGCGTGGTCACTCTAGGCGCCCTGCAACGCAACGAATCGCGCGGCGCTCACTATAAGCCCGATTTTCCCGAACGCGATGACGCAAACTGGCTCAAAACCACTCGCGCCAAGTTTAGCGACGGCGAAATCGTGTTGACCTACGAGCCCGTCGACATTTCACAGATTCCGCCGCGCCCGAGACGTTACGACGCCGCCAAATAGCAGGCGGACAAAAAGTTCCTGGTGCAGCAAGAGGTCGCCATGCCCAATAAAAGCGATAAACACGCCAAAAAAGAAGTCCTCGTCAAGGTGAAGCGGCAGTCTTCTCCCAAAGCGTTTCCGCACTGGGAAGAATTTCGTCTGCAATGGCGTCCATATATGAACGTCATCATTTGTCTCCGCGATATCGGCGAAAATCCCGTCACCAGCGATGGCCGGGCCACCACGCCTGTCTCCTACGATTCGAATTGTCTCGAGGAAGTCTGCGGCTCCTGCGCCATGCTCATCAATGGCAAAGCGCGCATGGCCTGTTCTGCGCTGGTCGATCAACTGGAGCAGCCCATTCGCATCGAGCCCTTGACGAAATTTCCGGTGGTCCGCGATCTCTCCGTCGACCGCCAGTTCATGTTTGAAAGTTTGAAGCGCGTCAAGGCCTGGATTCCCATCGACGGCACCTACGACCTAGGCGAAGGCCCTCGTGTCGCCCCGGAAATTCAGGAAAAGGGTTACCCCCTTTCGCGTTGCATCACCTGCGGCAATTGCCTGGAAGTCTGCCCGCAAGTCAATGAGCACAATCCCTTCATGGGCGCGGCGATTTTCAGCCAGGTGCGCCTATTCAACATGCATCCCACCGGAAAAATGCATGCCAAAGAACGCCTTGCAGCAGCAATGGGCAACGGCGGCATCGAAGATTGCGCCAACGCGCAGAATTGCGTTGTGGCTTGCCCCAAAGGCATCCCGCTGACGGAATCGCTGGCGGAAATAAATCGCGAAGCGTGGAAGCAATCGCTATTCGGCTGGCTCGCCGGCTAATTCTTGATCATCAGTAGTGCTCAAACCTAGCATCACGCCCAGTTTTTCCATCCGTCGCGCTCCGTTTCCGTTTACAATCTGCCTTCGCTCATAACTTGGAGAACAAATGACCCGTGCCCTGCTGTTGGCTTTCGCATCCATCTCTCTTTTGCTTGTTGCGGCTTTAGCTTTCTCAAGCGTCGCCGGTTCAGAGAAAGCTCGCAAACTGCATTTTTCGTCCATTGTGGTAGACACCCATGACGACACTACGCAGCGCTTCCTCGATGGCAAATTCGATCTCGGTGAGCGCACCAATACCGGCAGCATTGACATTCCGCGCATGAAAGAAGGCGGCCTGAGCGCGATTTTCTTTTCCATCTGGATTCCCAGCAAAGTTACCGGCCCAGAAGCGGTGCGCCGCGCTCTCCAGCAGATCGATGCGGTGCGCGAACAAGTCCGTAAACATCCGCGCGATCTCGTGCTGACCACCACCGCCGCGCAAATCCGCGAAGCGAAAAAGAAAGGCCAGATCGCTGCCCTGATGGGCGTGGAAGGCGGCCACATGATCAACAGCGATCTCGACGTCCTGCGCAAATTTGCTGGCCTGGGCGTGCGCTACATGACGCTCACGCACAGCGGAAACGATGAATGGGCGGATTCTTCGACCGACAAAGCTGTTCACAACGGGCTGACTGATTTCGGCAAGGAGGTCGTGCGGGAAATGAATCGCCTCGGCATGATGGTTGACATTTCTCATGTTAGCGACAAAACTTTTGCCGACGCTTTAGCCGTCAGCAAAGCCCCCATGATCGCCTCGCACTCCTCTTGCCGCGCGATTTGCGATGCTCCCCGCAATATGACCGACGAAATGATGAAAGCTTTGGCGGCCAAGGGCGGCGTGGTGCAGATTAATTATCATGTCGGCTTTCTAAGCCAGGAATTTCGCGATGCGGAAAAGGCGGATCCCAAAATCAATGCCGCCATCGAGCAGGAAGTGACCAAACGCTGCGGCGATAACGAAGCTTGCCAACTCCTCGAAGGCGACAAGCTCACGCGCGAAGCGGTCGAGCGGGGCAAATTGCCGCGCGTCAGTTACGAAAAAATCATCGAGCACATCGACCATGCCGTAAAAGTTGCGGGCGCCGACCATGTGGGCCTCGGCTCTGACTTCGACGGTGCCAACATGCCCTACGGTATGGAAGACGCTAGCAAATTGCCCCTCATCACCGAAGCTTTGCTAAAAAAAGGCTATTCCGAGAGTGACGTAAGGAAAATTATGGGCGAAAATACTCTGCGTGTTATGGGTGAAGTGGAGCACGTCAGTCGCGATCTGAATGCCGACAATAAAAACTAGTCTCATTTACAAAAGGAAAATAAAGAGGGAAGAGAAATGAACAAATTCGTAATTTTATTTGCCGCAGGACTGTTTACCGTAGTCATCCCTGCGTCAGGGCAAACCGGAAGCACCGCTCCCGCTAAGCCGAAATCTTCCACGGCGCAAAAATCGACCGCTCCGAAGACCGCCGCTGCGTCTGCCGCAAAATCTTCCTACGATCGCGCCTTGCTTCACCCCGCGCTATTAAAGGACAAGGCTCCGGAAACCTACCAGGTGAAATTTGAAACTAGCAAGGGCGATTTTACCGTTTCCGTCACACGTGCGTGGGCTCCACTGGGAGCGGACCGCTTTTACAATCTCGCCGAGCATCATTTTTTTGATAATGAGAGTTTTTTCCGTGTGCTTAAGGGTTTCGTGGGGCAATTTGGAATCAGCGCTTATCCTGCTTTGAACGCGGTGTGGCAGAAGGCTACCTTCAAGGACGACCCGGTAACCCAAAGCAATAAAAAGTACTTCGTCACCTTCGCCACTGCCGGCCCCAACACCCGCACGACTCAGCTGTTCATTAATCTGGCCGACAACCCGCGCCTGGACGGCATGGGCTTCGCCCCGTATGGCCAAGTTACCGAAGGAATGAACGTGGTGGACACCTTGTACGCCGACTACGGCGAAGGCCCGCCCACCGGGAGTGGCCCCGACCAAGACAAAATTCAAGAGCAGGGCAAAGCCTATCTTGACAAGAACTTTCCCAACCTCGATTACATCAAGACCACTACGTTGACCCCGGCTCCGAGTCCAGCAACGCACAGAACTTTGCCGGCGAAGAAGACCGTGCCCAACCCGTAGTGCGTTCACGGGTGGTTGTCGCACCGAGAGATGGCAGCGCGTGCCCATGTATCAGTAATTTGAATACTTCTAAACAAATCTTTGACAATACTGTGATTTGACACTCCTTCTGTACCGTCGTACCCTATTTTCGATGAGTACTTGTTGCCAGATCGTCTGTTGTGCGTGCACATGCAATGCTGCGTGTTGCACCGACCACAGCTCTGGCCCGACAAGTTTCCGAACTTAGCTCATAAATACTGAAAAGTTCCGAAGCCCACGTTGCCAGAGCACTGGTGAACGTGGGCTTTTTCTTTTTAGGGATGAATTTGCGGGAAACATTTACAGGTGAATCGTTCATGGGTGAAGTTATTCCAGATAAATCAGCCGACACTAGGCCGGTCGAAACCAAAGCTCAACGCGTCGAGCGCCTCAAGCGTTCCAAAAATGCCTGGGACCATTTCGATGAGATCCAGCAGTTCGCTCGCACCGGATTCGATTCCATTCCGCCCGAATGGCTCGGCACGTATTTTCGTTCCTGGGGCGTTTACACCCAGGGCGACGGCGTCGGCGTAATTGGCGGCAAAAATGGCGAAGGCAAGGCCATGCCGTTTTTTATGGTGCGCATCCGCATTCCCAACGGGTTGATGCGCAGCGAGCAGGTGCGCACCATCGCCAAACTCGCAGAAAAATATGGCCGCGGCGTCGCGGACATCACCGTGCGCCAAAACATTCAATTGCACTGGGTCACCATAGAATCACTTCCCGATGTGTTGCAGAGCCTCTGGAACGTTGGCCTCACCACCACGGGAGCCTGCGGCGACGTCGCGCGCAACATCACCGGGTGCCCACTCGCGGGTCTCGACGGCGAACAAATCATTGACGCGTCTGCACTCGCCCTCCAAATCGACCGCGAACTCGGCGGCAATTCCGAGTTTTACAATCTGCCGCGCAAATTTAAAATTTCCATTACCGGCTGCCGCCACTGGTGCTCCTATCCTGAAATTAATGACATTGGCCTAACCGCCACGACCCGACGTCGCGCAGGAAAGTCCGAGGTAGGCTTTACGCTGCGCGTCGGCGGCGGTCTTTCCACAAATCCTCACTTGGCCGTCGCACTCGACGCTTTCATTAAGCCCGAACAAGTTATCCCAGTCGTTCGCGGAGTAGCGGAAATATTCCGCGCCAGTGAAGTTTTACGGCAGAGCAGGGATAAGGCTCGCCTCAAATTTCTCTTTCTGGAGCACGGCTGGACCGCCGACACTTTTCTGACGGAATTGCAGCGGCGCATCGGCTTTTCTCTCGATCCCGGCGAAAGGGAAGACATCCCGGCAGACATCCATCGCGACCACGTCGGTGTGCATGATCAAAAGCAGCCTGGTCTCGTGTACGTAGGTGCATCGGTACTGCGCGGGCGCATCACTCCTCAACAATTAAATCTGGCCGCTGACCTCGCGGATCGCTACGCCGACGGCCACGTTCGCAATACTGTCATGCAAAACCTGCTGATCGTAAACGTTCGCAAAGAGAGCGCCTCGCTCGTAGCCGACACGCTTACCGCAGCGGGCTTGCCGGTTCAAGCTTCTGTTTTTGCGCGCGGCACCATTTCTTGCACTGGCTCCGAATTTTGCAAGCTGGCGCTTACCGAAACCAAAAGCTTCGCGCGTTGGCTCACCGAAGAACTTGAAGAGCGCTTGCCCGCTTTCGAAGAGCAACTCAAATTGCACATCACTGGATGCCCCAACAGTTGCGGCCAACACTGGATCGCGGACATCGGCATCGAAGGCAAGAAAATCAAGCAGTACGGCAAAATGGTCGACGCCTACTACTTCTGCGTTGGCGGCAGCGTGGGCCAGTTCGCTTCCATTGCGCGCCCCGTTGGCTATCGCTGCACAGCGGACACCGTGCCCGACGCGATTGAAAGGCTGCTCGAAGGTTTCAATACACGGCGCGAAGGAAACGAAAATCTGCGCCAGTTTTTCGGCCGCCACAGCAATGATGAACTGCGCGCGTTGTTGGCCGGTTCCTTCGTTGGCGCCGTCGAGCGCGATGTTTCCCTTGGCCCCGTACCCAACGGCGTGGAAGGGTAAGGCCCAAGGAAACCATGAGCCTATTTCCCATATTCGTAAAGTTGCAAGGCCGCCCCGTCCTCGTCGTCGGAGGCGGCAAAATCGCAGCCGGCAAAATCGCCGGTCTCTTGCAAGCTCAAGCCCGCGCGCGAGTCATTGCGCCGCAGATTAATTCCCAGGTTTCCGCCTGGGTAGACGCAGGCGAAGTTGAATGGTCGGCAAAGGAATTTGCGCCCGCTGATTTACAAGACGCTTCCTTAGCCATTGCCGCGACTTCTATTCCAGCTGTAAACGCCGCAGTGTTTCGGGCCGCCGAAGACCGCGGTATTCTTTGCAACGCCGTCGATGACATCGCCAACTGCCATTTCTACTATGGCTCCATCGTGCAGCGGGGCGATTTGCAAATAGCCATCTCCACTAACGGAAAAAGCCCCGCCCTCGCGCAGCGTTTGCGAAAAGAATTGGAGCAGCAATATCCCGCGGAATATGCCGCGTGGCTCGATTCCCTGGGCGATGCTCGCGAAAAACTCCGCGCCAGCTCGGATCCGAAAGAAAAGTTTGAGGAAAATAAAGCCAACCTTCATCGCCTTGCGAGTCTGGAGATGTTTTCCCGCTTCGCTCGTTCGCAAGCACGGGAATCCGCTGCGACTAAATCGGGGTATCGCGGTCCTGGCACCGTGTACCTAGTCGGTGCCGGCCCCGGCGACCCGGAATTGCTTACCGTAAAAGCCACACGATTGCTGGCCGCCGCCGACATCGTCCTGCACGATTCACTCGTCAGCGCGGAAATTTTGAACTTAATTTCGCCGCGCGCAGAAATCATCGACGTCGGCAAGCGCGCCGGCCGCAAGTTGCTGACTCAGGACGAAATCAATTCGCTGCTAGTCTCCTACGCGGAAAGCAGAACCACGGTTGTACGCCTTAAAGGTGGCGATCCCTCCATGTTCGGGCGCGCTGGCGAAGAATTGGAAGCGCTGCGCCGTGCAAATATTCCTCACGAAGTTGTTCCCGGCATCAGCGCCGCACAGGGAGCTGCCGCGGCCGCCGGAATATCGCTCACCGACCGCCGCGTTGCGTCGCAAGTGCTCTTCAGCACCTTTTCGCGAAGTCCTGAGCGCGGCAATTTGGAATGGAGTCAGCTCACCGCCGACACCACGCTGGTGCTTTACATGCCCGGCTCTGATTACCGCGAAGTTGCCGAGCGCTTGCAGGACAGCGGCCTGCCGGCGGATTTGCCTTGCGTAATCGTTTCGCGCGCCACACACGCGCAGCAGCAAGTGCGCTGGTCTACCGTGGGAAGTCTCGCAGCGGAAGAAAAACTACCTACCCCCGCGCTTTTTATCGTGGGCCGTGTCGCATCGCACGAAATCGCGGACATCAGCAAATCCTTCTGGACTCCACGCGAATTAGAGACGTCTCGCCAAGCGGAATCCATCGCATAAATACTGGAGAAAGAAATGACCACATCGGACGCTACACTCAAGAAAAAAACAGACAAATCCTCCGCCAAGAAAATCTCATGGGACACCTGGGCGGTGCTCGCGGCTTTTATAGCAGCACTCCTAATCCGCTTCGGCGTCGTGAAGCACATTCCCTGGTGACTTCGATAAGCATGCAGCCGCGGCAAGAAAGACATTCGCATTAGCAGGAGAGCATTGATGTCAGAGACTTTCGCAATTCCGCAGATCAAACAGGTCCAGGTTAAACAGGCGCAACCCAACCCGCAATTCCTTCGCGTCATTCCGGGCATCCTCCTGCTGGCTGCCATTGGCTACGCGGGAAAATTGCTGGAACAAAGCGTCGGCAAATACGCCAAATCCCATCACTGGATTTTCCCCAACATTGAATACGTGTTGTGGGCAATTCTGCTGGGCCTGGCGATCTCCAACACTGTAGGTGTTCCCGCGATTTTCCGCGCCGGCGTGGCCACCTATGAGTTCTGGCTCAAAGTTGGCATCGTCCTGCTCGGCGCGCGCTTCCTGCTAGGCGATGTTCTGAAACTCGGTGGCGTCAGTCTCGCGCTCGTAGCCATCGAAATAACTGGCGCCATCGCCTTCATGACCTTGCTTGGCCGCATCTTTCACCTCAAGCCTAAACTCACGACCCTCCTTGCCGTGGGTTCCGCGGTCTGCGGCGTGAGCGCCATCATCGCTACCCAAGGCGCCATCGACGCCGATGAGGAAGATTCTTCGTTCGCCATCGCCGCGATTCTCGCGCTTGGCGCACTGGCCCTGTTCACTTTTCCGCTGATTGGCCGCGCACTTCATTTGAGCGACCATGCCTACGGCCTGTGGGCTGGCCTCGCAGTAGACAATACCGCCGAAGCTTCCGCCGCAGGCGCGCTCTACTCCGACGCCGCCGGCAAGCTCGCCGTCCTCGCCAAGACCACGCGTAACGCCATGATCGGTTTCGTCGTTTTGGCCTACGCTATCTACTGGGCCGGTCAAGGTCAGGCCCAAACCGTAAAAAACAAAGCCGTCTTCCTCTGGCAGAAATTCCCCAAATTTGTTTTAGGTTTTCTGCTGATCTCTGTCCTCGCCACCTATCACTTCTTCTCAAAAGACCAAGTCACCGCGCTAGCCAATCTTTCCCGCTGGGCCTTCCTCTTAACCTTCGCAGGCGTCGGCCTGCGCACAAATTTCCGCGAAATGCGCAACCAAGGCTTACGCCCCTTCGCGGTAGGCGCCATCGGCGAAGTAGTGATCGCTGTCTTTACTCTGGGCTTAGTGATCGGCGCTCAAAAAATCTGGGGTTGGTAACGAGCGAAAACGTAGACGTGGTGCGGCTGGGAAAAAAACTGATTTTTGAATAGCACTACTGCGGAATTCAGAGCAAGTAGGCAATTTCACTGCCTACAGACCAAGCACGGTCACTAATTCCTTCACCGAAGCCGACGACTTTTGCAGCATGGCATTTTCTTCCGCAGTCAGCTTGATCTGAACAATTTCCTCAACGCCCTTAGCACCCAGTTTCACCGGTACGCCCACAAACAACCCCTTTATCCCGTACTCGCCTTCAAGATAAACCGCGCACGGCAAGATTGTTTTCTTGTCCTTCAGAATGGCTTCCACCATTTGCACCGCGGCCGCGGAAGGCGCGTAATACGCCGAGCCAGTCTTCAGCAAATTAACAATCTCCGCACCGCCTTTGCGCGTGCGTTCCACAATCGCGTCAATCCGTTCTTTGGGCAATAAATCCGGCAGCGGAATGCCCGCTACGGTCGAGTAGCGCGGCAGAGGCACCATGTCATCGCCATGTCCGCCGAGCACAAAGGAATGCACATTCTCGACGCTCACTTTGCATTCCATGGCCACGAACGCACTCATACGCGCCGAATCCAGAACCCCGGCCATGCCCATCACGCGGTGTTTCGGGAATCCGCTGACCTTAAACGCCGCCTGCGCCATGGCGTCCAGCGGATTGGTGACCACGATAATGATGCAGTTCGGCGAATGCTTCACGATCTGTTCCACGACGGCCTTCACCACGTCGTAGTTGGCTTTCAACAAATCATCGCGGCTCATTCCTGGTTTGCGTGGAAAGCCCGCGGTAATCACCACAATGTCACTGTTCGCTGTGCCGCTGTAGTCGCCGGTATTGGTGGAAATCCCTGTCGCATGCGAATCCGTTCGCGTAATCGGCCCGGACTCCATCATGTCCAGAGCTTTTCCCGCCGGAACGCCATCCAGAATATCGGTGATGACTACGTCCGCCAGATCAGCATCTACAATTCTTTGCGCTGTCGTCGAACCCACGAATCCGCTGCCTACCACGGTAACTTTCTTACGCATTCCCTGAGTCTCCTGAATTTACGTGCAATGTCATGTGCGAATTTACATGCGATGTTGTGTGCAATATCACGCGCAAGCTTGCGTGCAATGTCACGTGCGCGATGAAACGGCCGCCGCTGCGCCCATGTTCTCGATAATTGCTGACGCAAAAGCCGCGGTGCCCACTTTGTTCGCCCCTGGCATCAGCCGTTCCAAATCATACGTGACGCGTTTCTGCTGAATCGTCCTGGCAATGCCGCCTTCAACCAGCTTCGCCGCTTCGCCCCACCCCAGAAAATCAAACATCATCGCCCCCGACAGCATCACCGAACTCGGATTGATCACGTCTTTATCCGCATATTTCGGCGCCGTCCCGTGCGTCGCTTCGAAGACGCCAAATCCATCGCCAATATTCGAACCCGGCGCCATTCCCAGCCCGCCAACCTGCGCCGCGCAAGCATCCGAAAGATAGTCCCCATTGAGGTTCGACGTCGCCAGCACGCTGTACTCGTCCGCGCGCAGCAGCACTTGCTGAAACACAGAATCCGCAATGCGATCGTTGATCAGCAATTTTTTCTTCCATTGGCCTTTGCCGTGCGTGCTGTAAATCGTGTCGATGGTGTGCTTCACTTCGGCGTAGATCGTTCTCTTGAAATCTTCGGTGGCTTGCTCTAATCCCGGTTCTACAAGCGCGGCATTCTCTTCCACGCTCAATTCCGCATTTTTATCCAGATTGTCGATGATCCAGCTTTCGCGTTCAGTAATTGTTTGCGCTCGAAATTCTTCGCGCGCCAGGTCGTATCCCCAGTCGCGAAAAGCGCCTTCGGTAAATTTCTGAATATTGCCTTTGTGCACCAAAGTCACGCTCGGCCGCTTGTTCAGCAGCGCGAATTTGATGGCGCGCCGCACCAGCCGCTTTGTGCCGAAAGGCGAGATGGGCTTGATTCCAACGCCAGAATCCCAGCGAATCTGCTTTTTCCCATCTTTCAACATCTCGTGATTCAAAAATTCCAGCAGCTTCTTCGCGTCCGCGGTGCCGGACTTCCACTCAATCCCGATGTACACGTCTTCCGTGTTTTCCCGAAATATTACAATGTCCATTTTTTCTGGCTGTCGCACAGGGGAGGGAACTCCCGCGTAGTAACGCACCGGCCGTTCGCAAGAATACAGATCCAGAATTTGCCGCAGCGCCACATTTAACGAGCGGATCCCGCCTCCCACCGGCGTCGTCAGCGGTCCCTTAATGGCCACGCGAAAATCGCGAATTGCTTCCACCGTGTCGTTCGGCAGCCACTCCTTAAAAGTGTTGAACGCTTTTTCTCCCGCGAACACTTCGAACCACGCCACGTGCCGTTTTCCGCCATAGGCGCGCTCCACCGCCGCATCAAAAACGCGCCGTGAGGCCTTCCAGATGTCCCGCCCAGTGCCATCGCCCTCAATGAAGGGAATCACCGGCACATCCGGCACCTGCAACGCGCCTCCGGCATATCCAATAGCTTGACCGTCCGCAGGAACCGCTTGCCCGTTGTACGAACTCTTCATGAACCCGAACCCTCCGAGGATTGCTGCATCATGTATTCTGCGACCGTGCGAGATTTTGCGTCACTGTAGGACTAAAAAACATATCACACCTGTGCCATTCGCGCTCAAACATGAACCTTAAAAAAAGTTAAGGGACAGCATGAAAAATAGCTGCCCCTCATGAAAACGCTTTAATAAATTATTCGACTAATCGTTTCTAGAACATATTCCACAAAAACTGGTTATACACTTCGTGGTGATACTGCACTTCCGGAACCTTCACGAACGTCCCCAGTTGCCGTGAACAACGGTCGGCGGCAGCTTCCTTCAAATCCACATAACGTCCCTTCACATCTTCGCCCAATAACTTCGTAGCCCAATCCGATTTCCGGAAATGGTCGATCGCGGTATAAATATTGTCCGGTAAATAACGCTCCGCCTGCCGCAGATTCTTGATCTTGGCCGTGTCGCCGTCCAAACCACTTCTGAAAATCGAATACATCACCAGATAAGGATTAGCGTCGGGTGCGACGGAACGAACTTCCACCCGCGAGCTTTTCTCATTCCCGATCGGGATTCGAATCATCGATCCGCGATCCACCGGCGAAGCCTTGATCTGGTTCGGCGCTTCGAAATGCGGATCCAAACGCCGGTAAGCATTCACGCTGGCATTCAACAGCAAACAAATATCGTTGCCATGCGTCAAAATACGATCCACAAACGCCCATCCAAATTTGCTGAGTTTTTCTTCGCCCTTAGGATCCCAGAAAAGATTCTTCGTCCCTTTGCTGATGGACACGTTGGTGTGCATGCCGTTTCCGTTCACACCCACTACCGGTTTGGGCAAAAAGCTGGCCGTCATCCCCATACCCGTAGCCACCTGGCGGCAAATCAATTTGTACAGTTGAATCTGATCTGCCGCCGCCACCACTTCGCCGTAGCCATAATTAATTTCAAACTGTGAAGGCGCAACTTCCGGATGATCCTTCTCATTCTGGAATCCCATGGCGCGCTGCACTTCCGCGGTCGTATCGATAAAAGTCCGCAGCGGATCGCCCGGCAGAGAATGGTAATACCCGCCGGTGTTCACGTATTCGAATTTGCCCGTTTCGTGATACCGCGCTTCCGCGTCGGCGCCATTAAATAAAAATCCCTCAATTTCGTTCGCGGCGTTCAGCGTGTAGCCGTCCGTTTTGAATAATTCATTCGCGTAACCTTTGAGTACCCCGCGAATATCCGCGCTGTAGGGCGATCCGTCCTTATCGATCACCTCGCCGAACACCAGCACCTTGCCCGCGCCAAAAATATCCGACGGCCCCCAATAAAACGCCCCCCAATCCATAGCCAGCCGCAAATCGCTTTCGCGCTGCGCCGTGAATCCGCGAATCGACGAACCGTCAAACGTCAGGTTGTCCCAGCTCTTGATCAGAAATTTCTTGTCGTAGTCCAGCATGTGCAGCCGGCCTTCCAGGTCGCTGAACAGCACGGTAACTGCCTTGATTCGCTTTTCATCGGTCAGATACTTGATGCGCTCTTCCTGAATTTTGTGCGGCGCCACGCGATGCTGGCGTTGTTCTTTGGCCTTCAGATTCATTTCCTCGAGTTCGTCATAGGAATGAGTCAGAAAATTGCGCAGTTCGTTGGGCATGATGCTCCTTGAAAAGGGAATTGAAAGGTAATTGGCGTGGTTATTTGCGTTGGCGGCGTTCCTGCCTCGACGCTAGCGTAATCCCGACAGTCGCCACCGTCAAAACTGAAAATCCAAATCATCAAATCGAAATATTTAATGGTCACCGTTCGTTTCAACTAGAAATAAACCGGCCCTCAATCGTAATACTCTTGCCCCAGGTGCGTTATCAAATCTTCGCCCATCATCCAGCGCAGGGTGTTCTTCAGTTTCATCGACTGAATGAACAGGTCGTGTTCCGGGTAAAGCCCCGGCGCGGTCATCGGAGACTTGAAGTAAAAGCTCAGCCACTCCTGAATCCCGCGCATCCCCGCGCGCTGCGCCAAGTCCAGAAACAATACCAAATCCAATACAATCGGAGCGGCCAGAATCGAATCACGACACAAGAAGTCCACCTTGATCTGCATCGGGTAGCCCAGCCACCCGAAAATATCTATATTGTCCCAACCCTCTTTATTGTCCCCGCGCGGCGGATAGTAGTTGATGCGCACCTTGTGATGCATCTTTCCGTAAAGCTGCGGATAAAGCTCCGGCTGCAAAATATATTCAAGCGCACCCAGCTTCGATTCTTCCTTGGTCTTGAACGACCCCGGATCCTCCAGCACCTCTCCGTCGCGGTTTCCCAGAATGTTGGTGGAGAACCACCCGTCCAGCCCCAGCATCCGCGCTTTAAATGCCGGCGCCAGCACCGTCTTGATCAACGTTTGACCGGTCTTGAAATCTTTTCCCGCGATGGCCACATCATTTTTCTGCGCCAGCTTCTGAATCGCCGGAATGTCCACGCTCAGGTTCGGCGAACCATTCGCATACGGCACCCCGCTCGTCACCGATGCCCACGCGTACAACATCGATGGCGCGATCGACGGGTGGTTGGCTTTCATCCCCGCCTCAAACTTTTCCGGGGTGGAATGCACCTCTTCGGGCTTTAAAAACGACTCAGTCGAGCCGCACCAACACGTCACCAGTCGCGAAACGCCCGAAGTTTTGCGAAATTTCTCAATGTCCTCTTGGATCTGCAACGCCAGTTCGTACTTGTTCTTACCCTTTTTAATATTCGGCCCGTCGATCAGCCTTACGTAGTTGTGATCGAACGCCGCCTTCATGGGCTTAATGGTCTAAAGAAAAGTTTTCACCTTCGGCAGGTCCTGCAGATTCAAGACTCCCGCGTTCGCTGCCGATTCATATGCGTTGTCATTGAAAATATCCCATCCCGCAAACACCAGGTCGTTCAACTCGCTGAGCGGCACAAACGATTTGATCGACGGCGTACGTCCTTCCGTGCGCTTGCCCAGCCGAATAGTCCCCAACTGCGTAAGCGAACCCACCGGGTTCGACTCGCCTTTACGTACCAGCTCCACTCCGGCCATAAATGTAGTGCTCACCGCGCCCATTCCTGGCAGCAATACGCCGAGTTTTCCCTTGGCCGGAGCGATTTTTCCAGGCTTTTTCATGCCTCTCCTTTTGAAATGACGTTCGTCCTGAGGCAATCGCGCGCAAGCGTCATAAATTGACGCAATAAATTGAAACGACGATGCAGCAGCGCTTCACTTCTCCAAACAAACCAGTAATGATGAGCGAACCGTCCCCGATTTGCAAATTTCGAAATCAGGACTTGGGTTTGACAAAAGAGAGAAGGACAAAAAGCAACCACATACAGCCATGAGCACACATACCTGCTTGTGCCGTGTCTGCAACCATTTATGAGCAGTGGGGCTCTCAGCGGAAACGGTTTGCTGTTCCGCACCAGTGCCGAAACTCTTCTCCAAGTGGCACGCCATCCGAAACATCTCGGCGCAGAGATTGGTTTCTTCAGCGTGTTACACACGTGGAGTCAGAAGCTCAATATTCATCCGCATGTCCATTGTGTCGTTTCTGCCGGCGGCCTCTCACTTGATCACACCCGCTGGGTTCGTTCACGAGACAACTACTTTCTTCCCAAAGGGCTGCTGCGTAAAATATTTCGCAGCAAGTTTGTCGATGCGCTCAAACAGGCTTTTCAGAACGGTCAGCTTCGCTTCGAGGGAGATCTGAAACTCCTCGCTCAACCCAAGATCTTTGCCGCCTGGCTGCGGCCGCTGTTTCGACAACCCTGGGTGGTCTACTTGAAACGTCCCTTCGGTGGCCCGGAATATGTGCTGCACTATCTGGGTCGCTACACTCATCGTGTGGCCATCTCCAACCATCGCCTGGTCTCCCTCACCGATGGCCAAGTCACTTTTCGCTGGCGTGATTCTGCTCACCACAATGAACAGAAGTTGCTGCCCCTATCGCTCGACGAATTCTTGTGCCGCTTCTTACTGCACATTCTTCCAAAAGGCTTCGTGCGCATCCGTAACTTCGGCTTTTTGGCCAATCGCAAACGCGCCACACTCCTACCGCTTTGCTTTCAGTTGTTGGGTTCGGAAC
>DATHGV010000295.1:0-3466 GCA_035490135.1 Candidatus Methylomirabilota bacterium | reverse complement strand
GTCGGGGATGCTCTCACCCTCAAGAATGCCGCGTATCCCCTTACCAGGTATCATCAGGTTGTTCACGTCAAAGCTCACCTCCGTGCCTAGTGGCTCTGCTCCGACGATGCCGCACGTTCCGAGAGATCCGAGTGCTTCTATCGCCTGATGCAACGCTCTGGGATTCCCGGAGGCCTCTAGCGAATAGTCGACTCCGCCACCAGTAATATCTCGGATCGCCTCAACTGGATTTGTCTGTTTACTGTTAATAGCATGCGTCGCGCCCAGTTCCTTTGCCATTTCCAGACGCGAAGGCACGATGTCTATGGCGACGATGGTTGTTGCTCCAACAGCTCGTGCTGCCATGATCGCTGAGCATCCAACTGCGCCCGCGCCGAAGGAAGCGAAACTTGTACCAGGTCTCACATTGAGGGCATTCATTACGGCTCCGGCTCCGGTCTGAATGCCGCAGCCGAGCGGACCGAGGCGTTCGAGCGGCGCGTCACGACTGACCTTGACAACGTTGCGTTCATTGGCGAGTGCGTATGTCGCAAACGACGATTGCCCGAAAAAGTGATCGTGAACTTTCTCGCCATGGCCGTCGAGTGTAGCAGTGCTGCCGTCCAACCGCGTTCCGCCGAAGCAGAGCGGGAAGGTCTTCTCGCAGCGCAAAGGGATATTCTGCGAGAGAGGAACAGCGGCTTTTGGACGCGCTTGGGCGTGGTCTGCTCAAGGAGTTTCCAAATCCCGAACGCAGCGGGTGTCCGGGTGCGGACGTTCTGAAGAGAATCGCGTCTCGAAACAATGTCACTCGATGAAGCTGAAGAGTGGCTCGATCATCTCGGTTCTTGCAGCCCTTGCTATAGCGACTTTTCTGAATTCCGAAAATCCCGTGAACTCCGCAAAAAGCGCACACTGCTTGCAATCGCTGCGAGCATTTTGGTTGTTGCTGGCATCACTGGTTGGGTCTTGTTGCAAAGGCACAACGAAACACCGGTTGCTCAAACCGCCGTGTTGGATTTAACAAATCGCTCCCTACCCCGAGGCACTGAACCGAATCCAGTTGAGCCGCCGTTGGTGGTCAGTCGCGCCACCGCGCATTGGAACATCTTTCTCCCCTATGGTAGCAACGACGGTCCGTACGACATTCGTCTATTGGCGGGCTCGGGAGAATTACTCGTGTCGAGAAAAGCAGTCGCGAAATTGACAGACGGCGTTGCTGTGATCCAGATATCGGTCGATTTGTCCTCCCGTTCCCCTGGGCAGTGTGTTTTGCGACTGACAAGAAATGGGGCTCAAGAGAGTTCCTATGTAGTTGAGTTGCGATGAGGAGACTGAACGGCCGCATTAGCAAGCATAGATCTGGAACGACACTGGATGCGCCGGGTTTTCTGCTTGCTTTCGAGGCGAGGCTAGCGTACTTAGAGAAGATCCCAGCCACCGAGGTGAGCGATGGAAGTACGTGCACCCAAGGGACAATACCGGGTGATCGGACTGGATCCAGTAGACACCCCTCACATGGCCAAGCGGCCCTCTCTGGAAAGACTGCGAAACTTTCGACGAGGCACTAGATTTGGCTGCCAGCAATGACGAGTTGTATCTTCAGATTTATGTTTACAACGACAACGGCGAGATTCTGCATGAGGCTGGCTGCTATCGAGAGCAGCTCAAAAGGATTGCTGAGCTAGAGGAACAACGTCCCGGCAGAGCCCAGGACGAACGTCCCAAAACATAAGGTCATCGCTCTCAAAGGACCGATCTTTGCTTACTCTCCCAAGCCTTGATTGGGGGCGAAATCCAACTCCCGATAAAAACGGGCAACCCTGACACAGTCCGGTAAGGGTCGAGTAGCCGGACGCCATTGCTGGCGCCCAGCCCTCTAAGAACCGGACTTGAAGGTTTCCCATTCATCCGGCTCGAGCACCCAAAAACGCCCCCATGAAAAACGAGGACGCGGCCTGGTGCAAAACGAATCAGACCTACTCGATACTGACTTGCTGCCGATTCGCACGACGGTGGAAAATCCACCAGTCGTGTGTGAAGCTGCACCAATGGCTTACGCCATCGTCATTTGCTTTGCTGCATGCATCGGTTCCTCAAGAGTTCTCGAGCTGAGCACCAACAGGAAGTCAGCTCCGTTCCCGGCGAGGTGATCTTGTCCCCACGAGGCGACGCAACCTCTATCTGCCCCGTTACAGGGCAGCCTTCGCTTGCTCCCATTTCCGTTACCCGCATCGCCATCTGTGCCATCTTGCGATGGACTTTCCCCTTGCGAGGAGCGCTACGGGCTTACCCTGTTCCGCTGAACGCGATCGGTTAGATTTGCTCTCTACGCCGGCAGTGTTGATTACCCATGACAGAGAAACCTTAAGCCTCTGTGCTCACTGCAAGAAGAGCCGCACAGCATTTTAGGCTCTCTTCGGCTGACGACGCTTGCGAGCATTTGTATATTCTGACCGTACGATCAAGCCTAGGCCCGTCTCCACCTAATGCTGGCAGATACACCGTTGCCTCGCGGTTTCGGTGCCGCTCTTGCGAGAGCCAGTTCAGCACGAGATACGGAGTGCCCAGGGCGACGTGTACTTCATCCTGGCTCGAAGGATCGGTGGAGGAAAAGGGCTTGGCACGACAGAGGCAAGTTTCGCCTGTGACTGCTTGGGCCTTGCTCAGTGCTTATATGGAGGAAAATAGAGGTCGATAATCAAGCCAGCGGCGTTTACCTGATGATTCGGGTGTGGTCCCGTGTTGTTCGCGTGCTCGTAGTAGGTATCGAGCTGAATGTGCTTGCTTAGTGGAAAAAGGCAACCCGTGAAGAGGTACGTCGAACTCCATTTCGCGTATTGGCTCTGGTAGAAGAACTCGGCGCTGGCGTACGCCCCCGGATGGTAGGAGCGAATCGTCAAGCGCCGCTCGCCTGTGAATCGGTTCCGATACGTCCAATGGAAACTGCCGTTCGACCAGTCAAGGTCCCCGCGGTTCCTGTCCGACAGCAGAATGGTCCCGGGAAACGGGATGTGAAACATGACAATCGGTTGCAAACGGTGGATGGCGGGCTGCACGCTCGATGGGAGATAGCGATATCCGATGGTGAACACCACTGGCATGGGCTTCATGTCATCCATGTCGAAAATGGTGATTCGCTTGAGTTTCTCGAGTGGACGAATGTTGAACTGCAGGCTCGGCCCCACCTGAGCGCGATTCAGGTCGCCGTCTTCCATGTAGCCTTTGGCATCGAAGACCAAGCGTACATTGGAACTGAGACGAAAGTGCGAATTCACTTCGGGGAGGAAGGCGGTCATGGATGTTTGGGCCCGCACGGCAGCTGATGGCAGCGACAGAAAGAGCGCTGCCACCAGCCAGGTCTTCCGAACGAGACTGAGTCGGCGGGATCTCATCTGACCACCCTTCGTCAAAAGGTCGGCGTCTCGTACTAATCGCCGTCTGAGGGTCTAGTTTGCTGCAAGATAACTCGCGACGGATCGCTGAG
>DATHGV010000294.1:0-3275 GCA_035490135.1 Candidatus Methylomirabilota bacterium | reverse complement strand
ATTCTGATCCCGCAGTCGCGGGAGAAGAATCTCAAATTAGTTTTCTGGTTCAAACCTGCATTGCCGCTTGAGGAAATAGTCGGAGATGTTTCGCAGAGCCTGTCCTGAGCGAAGCCGAAGGGCTCAACATGACAGGTCGTTACGTATTTATGAGATGGTTTCTTGTACTGATCACGACCACCGACCACTTAACTCTCTAGTCGGCTTTGGGGAGACCGGTTGGCCTTTGTCGTCCTTACGGAACTTGCTTGATCTATTTTCCATGTCGCCGGGGTAGGGGGAGGACTGCGCATCGCGATACCATTTTGTCGCTATCCCAAGCACGAGGGCTGCAAGGACGAAAACAGCTACTCGCTTTTCTGTTGGAGTGAGGCGGAATCTTTGTCTCGCTTCAGCGAACTTGAAACGCCAGTTGTTCTTAACCACGAATGAACACCCGCCTTCGCGCGAGGCTACGGCAAGGCAGACGAATAAACACAAATAAAGAAGTTCCTCGCGAATGATGCGAGTTAATCCGAATGATTTTTCGGGGGAACTTGTTGCTTTTGCAGCGGTCGAATCGGAATGGATCGGTAATGGTGCTTGACGTTGAAGTCGTAAAATTGTGCCTTTGACCCGGCCGACATAAGGCCGCGATAAATCGCAGGCGGCACGTCGACATAACGATAAACAGCGCCATTTACGAATTCGATTTCGAGAATGTGCCGGCGTTTGCTATAGCCAATCTTTGCGATTGCCGTCGATTTAACCCGCTGCCGGGGGATGTGAGAAACAACATGATTCGGTGCCGGTGACGGTTCCGCGCAATACGCCGACGGGATAGCGTCGAGCATTGCAACGAAGACTGCGAGCGAAACGCGTAGCATGGCGGCAATCTAACCACGAATGAACACGAATGGACACGAATTCAAAATCAATCTGCTTCTACTGCAAGCTCAGTGGCTGGTACTACAGAACGCAAGCCAATCCGTGGAGCCAAGGCGTGGTTAGCCGCGTGTTTGTGAAACAACAACTTCTCATGATTAATGTCTATTCGCGTTCATTGGTGGTTAACTCATTGCCCGAGCGGCGTGGTGACTTCTGTGCCCGATGGTGGCTTAAACTCGAAACTCGACGCAGGAACCGGCGCACGCGTTTGGTTCGAATACGTCGTCACGATTCGATCGCCGTTCGGCAGCAGCATATCGGTGCGTTCGACACGCAAATTTTCGTTGATGTGCAAATCAAGCTTTTGAAACACTCGCTTCATCGAACCCGTCCGCGGTAACAGCGTCAGTTCATATCCTTTGTCGCTCTTTACCGCAGTGATTTGGAACGTGTTTTCGATATTCTCCAGATTTAATGCGGAATTGATGGCGGTCACGGTGGAATCCAGCGGCGATCCTTTGCCCAGTGGATAACGCTCAGCCGATTTAAAGTTTGAATAATAAATCCAAAGCTGACGGCCATCGCTCACCGTGACACTGGGTGAGCTGCCTTTGACTTCGCGTCTGAACTTGTTTGGCGGCTGAAACCAGATTTGCCCCGAGCTCACGATTGGTTTCTTCATGAGCCGGATCACCCTTTCTTCTTGAAAATCGGCCTGTGTGCTCCGGTTCTGTCGAACGCCTGCGAGAAGATTTTTGAGATCAGTCTCTGAAAGCGGCGCAGCTCTTGCGTTCAACGTCACTGTGATGACAGCCAGCATTGCATGTATGAAGCCGCGCATGGAATGACCTTAGGCGGCCACGTTGAATTCTCAAAATCGGTACCTGTCCCTGTCGCTGCTGGGGGAGAAAAACTTGCCTGAACTAACTGAGCGTCGTGTTCAACAACTAGAATGTGCACGAATCGTGGGTTGGATTTGATTGTATTGCCGAAGCGCCGTAATTTTCGCAAGGACTAACGATAACGCGCTCGTCACCTTTTACCTTTTCCAGTGCCGCAACTTTCGAATCCCTGGGGTTTCAATCTTTAGAAACCCATACGCTATGAACTGGAGAAAATTCATTCTCCTTGGTTGCGTGGCAACATGCGTTTTCGCAGCCTCGACTGCGACGGCGCAGATGAAGGGCCACAATAATTGGGTGTACCGAATGAGGATGCGCGGCGCTTTCACGCCACGTTCGATTGCCCCAATGCCGATGCACCGCGCTCCGATGCCAGGTTCGATGGGACGGATGCGAATCCACCGCGCTCCAATGATGAATTCAGCCTTGGGCCTTCGAGGCTTTAACCGTTTCAAAGACGGCGACTTTGATCGAGATCATCGGTTTCGTCGCTTCGATCATTTCAAGGAAATCATCTTTATCGGCGACTTCGGCTTTCCATGGTGGTGGGGTCCCTCGTGGGACTGGAACTGGGGCTACTACCCATACGGATCCTACGGATATACTGATTATTCCTATCCCTCCTTCTACCCCGGCTACGGATATGACTATGGTAGCCATGGCTATGGTTATGGGTCGTCCGGCTATGGTTACCAATATAGCTACCCATTTGGGAGTTACTACGGTACCTATTACAGCGGCACGAACTACGAAAATGACGATGAAAGTGCTGTGCGCAACGTTCTCGCCGAATACGCAGTTGCTTGGAACCGCCATGACATGGCCGCCTTCGGGCGTCTCTTCGCTGAAAACTGTGACTACGTAAATGTCGCCGGTGTCCACTGGAAAGGAGTGCAGGAGATTGTGCAGCGGCGAGCGGAACTGTTTCAGAACAGATTAAAGACCGCCGTTCGGGCTCTTACCGGTGTAGAAGTTCGTTTTTCAACACCCGATGTTGCGCTAGTCCATGCGACGTGGGATGTGACCGGTCGGCATCGTCCCACTGGAGAGGCCGTTCCAGCTCTGGAAGAAATCACCACGATGACGATGGTCAAGAGTAAGGGGAAGTGGCTAATCACGGCCTTTCAGAACACGGAGAGCGGGGACTCGACACAGTAAAGAGCCGAATCTTGGGATTCCCGTTTAGTGGTTACCTAGCAAAAGCGCCCTAGAAAACGCTTTTCGCGCGAACGGCGAGCGCACGCCCTTGCTGGGACAACTCCGCCTAAGCGGCAGACAAGGATGCGTGCGCTCCCGAGATTCGCATTTTGAATTTTAGTCCTCGGTGATGATGCCAAAGAGACCGTGCTCCTCGTCCGCGATTCCCGTTGTGAAAAAAACTCCTCCTCCGTTCTGCGCAGGGAGCAAATCCCACAAACCATCAAATTGGAGCGGTGTTCCATCGGCGCGCATGAGTGTCTCGATGAACGCGCCAGTCATCGGATCGTAAACATTGATGAAGCCGTC